>JAZDJJ010000143.1:0-8632 GCA_043804035.1 Bacteroidota bacterium | reverse complement strand
AGAAATTGATTTTTAACCACGGAGCACACAAAGTCATTTCACAAAGAACACGAAGAACTCAATAAAATCAATGCTTTGTGGACTTTGTGATTTCTTAGTGGACTTTGTGGTTAAGTGTTTTTTGAATTTTTGGAACCGCCCATAAGTTAAAATAAATTTTCGGAAATTTTCAGAACCAAAAACATTTTATCTTTGTTCCTTTTTTAAAAGATCAATCGTTAATCATTAATTCGTTTTTATTATGAAACGTACATTTCAACCATCGCAGCGAAAAAGAAGAAACAAGCATGGCTTCCGCGAACGTATGTCCAGTCCAAATGGCAGAAGAACGATATCTGCCAGAAGAAGAAAAGGGAGGAAACGGATAAGTGTTTCTGATGAGAAACTTCATAAGAGATAGTAATATCTTCCATATATATTCTTGGGGCGACATGAAAAATCTCAACAATCCATATATTATTTCTTTTGCAGGACTAAAAAATGGAGAACATATTTTTAAATTCCATATCTGTAATTCCTTTTTTCAAGAGCGGGATTATTCTGAAATAAAAAAAGCCAATATCATCGCTCATGTTACTTTGTTGAAAGAACCTGATGTGTTTATATTTACTTTCAAATTAGAAGGAACTATCAATGTGTTTTGCGACCGATGCGGTGATGATTTTGATATGCCCGTTTGGGGCGAACAAAAACTCATTGCAAACATGACCAATGATGTTTATGAAGAAGGCGATGACATAATTTCTATTTCATCTGCCGATTCCGAAATAGACATTTCTCATTTTTTGTACGAATATATTTTTTTACTTCTCCCTGTACGAAGGGTTCATCCCGATAAAGAAAATGGAACAAGCACTTGCAATTCTGAATCATTGAAAATAATAAACAAGTTTTTGAAAAATAAAAAACAAATTGATCATAGATGGGATGCACTTAAAAAAATAAAATGAAACTAAAAAATAATAAATGCAAACTAACAACAATCTGTTTTTGTGTAACATTAATGTTAACAAGCAATTGTTAATTTTGCGCAACATCAATTATTAATTACTTACTAAATACTTTTCTTATGCCAAATCCAAAACGCCAACATTCAAAAAGCCGTAGTCGTAAACGTAGAACACATTACAAGGCAACAGCTCCAACACTTTCAACTTGTTCTAATTGTGGAGCACCATTGCTCACCCACCGCGTATGTCGTGAATGTGGATACTATTGCGGAAAACAAGTGATAGAAAAGAATAATTAAAATCATGAGAATCGGATTAGATGTAATGGGCGGTGATTATGCACCAAAAGCAATAGTGGATGGTGCTGTTCTTGCATTGAA
The DNA here is from genome assembly GCA_043804035.1 of Bacteroidota bacterium. Lineage (GTDB taxonomy): Bacteria > Bacteroidota > Bacteroidia > Palsa-948 > Palsa-948 > JAZDJJ01. Next base: position 7,302 of record JAZDJJ010000143.1, on the reverse strand, counting down.
AGAACTTCCGAAAACAATCTGTATAGTTTTAATTGGCGATAAAAAAAAAAATTATTAATGAGTTAAAGAAAAAAAATATTTCGCCGGAAAGATTTGAAATTGTTCACTCCACTGAAGTAATAGGAATGGCTGAATCTCCTATTAAATCTTTCACTGCCAAACCACATTCCAGTATAGCCATTGGATTTCATCTGCTAAAAGAAAAAAAGATAAATGCTTTTGCCAGTGCCGGCAATACAGGTGCTATGTTAGTTGGCGCCATGTATTCTGTGAAAACCATACCGGGAGTTATTCGCCCTTGCGTAAGTACTATTCTTCCAAAAGAAAGCGGAAAAATGGGAATGATATTAGATGTCGGGGCAAATTCTGATTGCAAACCGGATGTGCTTTATCAATTCGGAATTCTTGGTTCCATTTATGCAGAAAATGTTTATGCAATAAAACATCCGCGTGTAGGTCTGCTCAATATTGGCGAAGAAAGCGGAAAGGGTAATTTGGTTTCGCAAGCAGCTTATGATATAATGAAAGGCACAAAAAAATTTCATTTCATTGGCAATGTAGAAGGTCGCGATTTGTTCAACAATAAAACTGATGTAATAATATGCGATGGTTTCACCGGCAATATTGTTCTCAAATTAGCAGAGTCAATTTTTGTTATGATGAAACAACGTAATCTTCTTGATAATTATTTTCAACGATTCAATTACGAGATATATGGCGGAAGTCCTATTCTCGGTATTAACGGTACAGTAATTATCGGGCATGGTATTTCAAATGAACTCGCAATAAAAAATATGATCATACTTGCCAAAAATGTTGCCGAAACAAAATTATCAGAGAAAATAAAAAATGCATTTCAGTTTATATGATTGTAAAAAATCTAAAACTCAAAACCTGAAAATTTGAAACTCACAGCAGCCATAACAGCAGTCAACGGTTTCCTTCCTGACTATGTACTCTCTAACAAAGAACTTGAAAGGATGGTTGATACCAATGAAGCATGGATTGAAACACGAACAGGAGTTAAAGAACGAAGAATACTAAAAGGTAAAGGACTTGGCATATCAAACATGGCAATTCCTGCTGTATTGGGCTTGTGTAAAAAAAGAGGAATTTCCCCAGAAGAAATTGATTTGCTGATTTGCGCCACAGTTACACCCGATATGATTTTCCCTGCTACTGCAAATATTATTTGTGATAAAATAAAAGCAAAAAATGCATGGGGATTTGATTTGTCGGCTGCCTGCTCCGGCTTCCTTTACGCATTGTCCACAGGATCACAATTCATTGAAACAGGCAAATACAAAAAAGTAGTTGTTGTTGGCGTAGATAAAATGTCTGCCCTTGTTGATTATTCAGATCGCTCCACCTGCGTGATTTTTGGAGACGGTGCCAGTGCTGTGCTGCTGGAACCTAACACCGAAGGATACGGAATAATAGATTTGATTATGCGTTCAGATGGTGCAGGACAAAAACATCTTCATCAGAAAGCCGGAGGATCTGTGAAAACACCGACACGACAAACTATTGATGCCCGAGAACATTATATATATCAGGAAGGACAAGTTGTTTTTAAGTTTGCTGTGAAAGGAATGGCAGATATCTCCACAGAAATTATGGAACGAAATAATTTGAAAGGCGAAGATGTGGCATGGCTTGTTCCTCATCAAGCAAACAAGCGCATCATTGAAGCAACTGCAAAAAGAATGAATATTAGCACAGAAAAAGTGATGATAAATATTGACCGTTATGGCAATACCACTTCGGGAACTATTCCACTTTGTCTATGGGATTACGAAAATAAAATAAAAAAAGGCGACAACATTATCCTATCTACTTTTGGCGGTGGATTTACTTGGGGAGCAATTTATATGAAGTGGGCGTATGATACCAATTAACAGCAGTCATTGTCAACATTTAAATGATAATTCATGGTAATTCGGTTGTAGTTCAATGTAAATATAAAATCACCGAATCACAACCGAATGGCAATTGAACTTTACAAAACCCGCGGTATTGTTCTTCGCAGTATTAGTTATTCCGACACAAGCATCATCATAAAAATTTATACAGAACTATTCGGACTACAGAGTTATATACTAAAAGGAGCGAAAATAAAAAATGCTAAAATAAAAGCAACTTTGTTTCAACCCCTTGCGTTGCTGGAATTAGTGGTATATAAAAAAGAAAAAAAACATATCCAATTTCTTAAAGAAGCCAATGTTGAATATTTTTTTACATCTATTCATTATGAGCCAGTAAAAACTTCTATTATATTTTTTCTTAATGAAGTGCTTCTCAAATCCATTCATGAAGAAGAAAAAAATACTAAACTATTTTCATTTATTCACCATTCTTTGCAAACGTTGGATTCTCTGAAAAGTAATTTTATTAATTTTCATTTAATATTTCTCATTCAATTGACAAAATATTTGGGATTTTTTCCGAGAGAAAATTTTTCAGAAACCACTCCTGTATTTGATATGCGTGAAGGAAAATTCGTAGAAACAATTCCGCTTCACACAGAATTTATATCTCTTCCTGACAGCAAACTTTTTTACGAATTATTATCTTGTAATTACGATTCGGAAAACAATTTTTCTCTCTCTTATATCCAGAGAAAAAAACTGCTGAATGCCTTACTTCTCTTTTATCGGATTCATATCAGCAGTATGGAAAATATTTTATCACACGAAGTTCTATCGCAATTTTAAATTTATGAGCGATTCCAAAAATTACTATTATAGGACTTACGCAAAATCTTTATATTGCTGAAATTTATAAATGTCAATCTGCAAAATCTAATGAAAAATAAATAATTGCATTCCGAAAGAAAAACTCATTGAAAAATGCGCTGACAAATTTTCCAATATAGTGTTTAGGATGGGCTAAAAAACAAATATACTACTAATATTGCGGCAATCACTCCCGCTAAATCTGCAATCAATCCTCCCGCAACGGCATAACGAGTTTTTTTAATTCCTACCGAACCAAAATAAAGAGCGATAATATAAAAAGTAGTATCTGTTGCTCCCTGAAAAATACAAGAGAGCCGTCCTGTAAAAGAATCTGCGCCATAAGTTTTCATCGTTTCAATCATCATTGCACGGGCACCACTGCCACTCAATGGTTTCATAAAAGCAGTAGGAAGTGCATCTACAAATTCTGTTCTTCCGCCAATCCCTTGAACACAGTAAGCAATTCCATGCACAATCATATCCATTGCTCCCGATGCACGAAACACAGCAATTCCTACCAGCATCGCTACAAGATAAGGAATAATTTTTATGCTTGTTTCAAAACCAGTTTTCGCTCCATCAATAAATGCTTCATATACATTTATTTTTTTTTGCATTGCAGCAATTAGAAAAGCAACAATGATTCCAAAGAGAATAAAATTTCCTGCAAAAGACGAACGTACTGCAATTTGTTCTTGTGTGAGTGTGGAAAGATGCCAGATAATTCCTCCTATAAAAATTGTTATCCCTGCAATCCATCCGAACAGCACTTTGTCAAGTAAATTTATTTTTTGCCATAATGCAACTGAAAGTATTCCTACAAGTGTGGCACAGTAAGTAGCAATGAGGATAGGAATGAAAATATCCGAAGCATCCGCTGCACCAAGAATTTTCCGTTGCATCATAATAGAAATAGGAATCAATGTAAGCCCGGAAGTGTTCAACACCAGAAACATGATTTGTGCATTGGAAGCTGTGTCTTTCTTTAGATTGAGTTCCTGCAAACTCTGCATCGCTTTTAGTCCAAGTGGCGTTGCAGCATTATCTAATCCAAGCATGTTAGCAGAAAAATTCATGATGATATTTCCGTAAGCGGGATGTTCTTTTGGAATTTCTGGAAAGAGGCGGGAGAAAAACGGATTAACAATTTTTGCCAGCCATCCGATGGCGCCTGCTTTTTCTCCTATCTTCATCAGTCCAAGCCAGAGTGTCATGATTCCAATCAGCGGAAGAGCAATTTTTATTACAGAAAGTTCAGATGCTTCAAAAGTGGCGTTGATAAGTGCGGGAAAAATTTCCATGCCGCCAAACTCAGGATAACCGACAAAATGAAGAACGAGTTTTACAATCGCTACAAAAAAGGATACGAGAAAAAAAGCAATCCAAATATAATTTAATAACATATTTCTATGAATGTATTTTCTATCTTTGTGCCACTTATAAATAATTAAAAAAACGTAATCAATAATTAATCTATATAATTATGGCAACTAAAACAAAAGTAGATAAATACATTAAACATAAAGTAAAAGATATTTCTCTTGCCGAATGGGGAAGAAAAGAAATTAAACTTGCCGAACAAGAAATGCCCGGCTTGCTGGCGATACGTGAAGAATATGGAAAACAAAAACCGTTGAAAGGAGCACGTATAGCAGGATGTCTGCACATGACAATACAAACCGCTGTGCTGATTGAAACACTTATTGAATTAGGAGCAGAAGTACAATGGTCATCATGTAATATTTTTTCTACTCAAGACCATGCAGCAGCAGCAATTGCCGCAGCAGATATTCCTGTTTTCGCATGGAAAGGAATGAATGACGAAGAGTTTAACTGGTGTATTGAACAGACATTATTTTTCGGGGAAGAAAAAAAACCTTTGAACATGATTCTGGATGATGGCGGCGATTTGACGAATATGGTGTTAGATAAATATCCTGAATTAGTTAAAGGCATTAAAGGACTTTCGGAAGAAACTACTACGGGCGTTCATCGTTTGTACGAGCGTATGCAGAAAGGAATGCTTCCTGTTCCGGCAATTAATGTAAATGACTCGGTTACAAAATCTAAGTTTGATAATAAATATGGTTGCCGTGAATCTCTTGTTGACGGCATACGCAGAGCAACTGATTTGATGCTTGCCGGAAAAGTGGCAGTAGTTGTTGGTTTTGGCGATGTAGGAAAAGGATCCGCAGAATCATTGAAAGAAGCAAAAGTTCGTGTGATAGTAACAGAGATTGATCCTATTTGCGCTCTGCAAGCAGCGATGGAAAGTTATGAAGTTAAAAAAATTGACGATGCAATAAAAGAAGCCGATATCATTGTAACTGCTACCGGAAACTGTGATATTATTTGCGAACGCCATTTCAAATCTATGAAACACAATGCTGTGCTTTGCAACATTGGACACTTTGATAATGAAATTGACATGGCTTGGCTGAATAATAATTACGGACATACAAAAGATACTATCAAACCACAGGTAGATAAATATACTATTGACGGAAAAGATATTATTGTTCTTGCCGAAGGACGTTTAGTTAATCTCGGCTGTGCAATGGGGCATCCTTCTTTCGTGATGAGCAATTCATTCACCAATCAAATACTTGCACAAATAGAACTTTGGACAAATTATGGTAAATACGAAAACAAGGTTTACACTCTGCCGAAAGAACTTGACGAAAAAGTTGCCCGTCTTCACCTAAAAAAAATAGGAGTAGAAATTGATACGTTGAGTGATAAGCAAGCGAAATATATTGGTGTAAAAAAAGAAGGTCCTTTTAAGCCGGAGTATTACAGATATTAAAAAACCATTATTCACATTATATATAGGAAATCATTATTGTCTGACTAAACACAACATTGCTCACTATGAAAAAGGATGCGATTTTGTAAAAACACTCCCTGCTTCATTTTATTTCACTACTTGCCAATTATTTTTTTTGTCATTTTTTTATTTTGATAATGGTTGATGTTCAAATGAAAATGATCCGCCACAAGAGTGATCAAAGTTGCTCAAAGAATAATCTCTGTAAAACTCCGTGATATCTGTGTCTCCGTGGTGAGTAGATACAAAAAATTAATCTTTTCACATTGAATAAATCTTTTTAAATTTATTTTTTAAACCCGAATTCAGATAGTCACTCAAAAAAAATTTACACGTAATAAAAATTTTATTTAAATTTGTTTTTTAAAACCCGAATTCAGATAGTCACTCAAAAAAAAATTTTTACACGTAATAAAAATTTTATTTAAATTTGTCTTTTTAAATCCGAATTCAGATAGTCACTCAAAAAAAATTTACACGTAATAAAAAATTTATTTAAATTTGCTTTTTAAATCCGAATTCAGATAGTCACTCAAAAAAAAAATTTACACGTAATTAAAAATTTATTTAAATTTGTTTTTTAAAATCCGAATTCAGATAGTCACTCAAAAAAAAATTTACACGTAATAAAAATTTTATTTAAATTTGTTTTTTAAAACCCGAATTCAGATAGTCACTCAAAAAAAATTTACACGTAATAAAAATTTTATTTAAATTTGTCTTTTAAAATCCGAATTCAAATAATCGTCCAAGAAAAAAAATAAATCTTTTTCACATTAAATAAATCTTTTTAATTCCAATGAAATCTTCTTTAAATAAGTTGCTCTTTAGGATTAATTTTATCTATAACAATTTAACACAAGTAGCGGCAACTGTTTTATTTTTATTTATCAACACATTATCTTTTGCTCAACCAATTAATAACAATCAAGCAAATGCAACAGATATAACATCGCTTATCAATGGTTGTTCTGCCAATGCTGCATACACAACAATTGGTGCTACTGCCGACCAGGCAAGAGGTTCCTGCTGGACTAATGGACCTAATTATAATGTTTGGTTTAGTTTTACAGCTACTACAAGCAATATAGATATACAACTTAAAACAGGAGGAGTTGAAGGAACATTGCGATATCCATATCTTGCACTGTGGAACTCATCGCTCACAGAATTATCTTGTGTAAAATATATATCTGATAATAGTGATATAGGATTGTTTTATACCGGGCTCACTCCCGGCAATATTTATTATATATCTGCAGATAATTATTTGGCTGCCGAATACAGAGGAACATTTACTCTTTGTCTGGGTGATGTGATAACTTACGATTTCAAAGCTGGTGCGATAGATGTAACATCTCTTATCAATGGTTGTTCTGCCAATGCTGCATACACAACAATTGGCGCTACTGCCGATCAGGCAAGGGGCTCCTGCTGGACTAACGGACCGGGTTACAACCGTTGGTTTAAATTTACTGCCACTGCAAGTGGTAATATAGATATACAACTTAAAACAGGAGGAGTTGAAGGCACGTTGCGATATCCATATCTTGCACTGTGGAATTCTTCTCTCACAGAATTATCTTGTGTAAAATATATATCTGAAGTTAGTGATATAGGATTGTTTTATACCGGGCTCACTCCCGGCAATATTTATTATATATCTGCAGATAATTATTTGGCTGCCGAATACAGAGGAACATTTACTCTTTGTCTGGGTGATGTGATAACTTACGA
>JAZDJJ010000142.1:0-10435 GCA_043804035.1 Bacteroidota bacterium | reverse complement strand
TTTCTGGATAAAAATAAAGAAGCCGATCTTTCATGCTTAATTAAACTTTTCCTTGATGCCACGTTTCTCATTTTGCCTACACGATTTGATTGTACTCCGATTGTTTTGTGTGAAGCCGCATCTATTGGATTACCTGCTATTGTTAGTGATACAGGAGGAATTTCTTCCATCATCACAGATGAATTTAATGGATTGTTAATGCCATATCATTCAAACGGAAAAGATTATGCGGAGCGGATAAAAAAAATTGTGTCAGACGAAACAAAATATCAAACTATGTGTGTTCATTCCCGTAATCTTTATGAAGAAAAATTTAACTGGAAAAAATGGGCAGATACTTTATTTGGGAAAATCAAACCATTATTGAACAAGAATTAATCAGGACTTGCAAAAAAATAATTTTTTATCTCTGCATTGTCAAAATAAATATTGTAAAACTTAATAATTAACGGTTTATGTTTTAATGAAGTGCGGATATAGGACTTTTGGAATAAATCAAATTCTTTCCTTTATGCGTTATCATTTTATGATTCCAAAACGCATTCCATTGTCTTTAAGAAATGCTTCAAGATTGAAATGTTCAACTTTAAATGCTCTGCAAACAGCAGGTATTTTTTTGCTTGATGAAATTTTTTCTTGACTTACGACATAGATTAAAGTGTTTTTCCCAAACAAATTTTCTTCTTCCGATTTTTCCACTGCTAAAGCGATAACCCAAGGGTCTGCCTGATTTTTTTCCAATTTCGGGTCAATAAAATCAGGAAACTGTTTTAAGATTTTCTCAACATTTTCAAATTGTTTGTCAGATAGTCCGATAAAAAATTGTTTCTTATCCTGAATCCATTTACCAATAAAGTCCCCTGGTTTTATTTCGTCAAAAACATATTCGTGAGAAATTATTTTTCCATCTTGGAAAAGTTTTTCAAGTAATCCCCAAAAATCAGGAATAGGAATAATATTATGTATTCTGTTCAGTGAGGTAAATACACTTGTATCAAAGCAATATATTTTTTCTTTACCGTCACTCATTTTTAGCAATGTGATTAAAATTTAAACCAAGCATATCAGAAGCGGTTGTAAAATCAATCTTATTTGTATAAACTGCTTCAAAAATTAAATTGTAAAACTTTTCGCCTCTCGTGCTTTTACTTAAAACTGTTCGGGCAATTTTAATATCTTTCGGTACTTTTTTTGGTGTTGGTTTTTGTGCTGGTTTTTGATCTTTTAGATTGATAAGAAACCCAAAAAATTCTCGCTTCTTAATAAATTTTCTTTCAAAATTTCTCCTCAAATAAACTTCCCTGCTTACTTTAAAGCGTCTTGCTATCTCTGCTAAATCTTGTGGATTGTCAATCGGGAAAACAGATGTATCAGGAATAAGAAATTTTCCTGCAAATTCATTACACTCAAATTCTATATCTTGTTTGTCGCTCGCAATATCAGGAAGGCAAATACCAGATTGGTGTTTAAAAATATGTGCTAATTCGTGGAAGAGAGTAAATATTTTTCTCGGCTTGGCGGTAGCGGAATTTATTACAATGGCATAAGGTGGATTTTTTGATGCATAACAAAATCCGTCCAGTTCTTTTTCGGGCAAGGGAAATTGAAATACATAAATTCCTAATTCTCTTTCAATACTATTTCTCCATTTTCTAAAGGCATCATCATAACCTCTAAATGTTTGTTGCTCGTCAATAGTTATTTTCAATTTACCTCTAAGCCAATCGGTAATTATGTTGGCGTGAATTTTCTTTTCTTGTTTTGTGAATGTTTCAATTTCCTTTTGCCAACTATATTGTGCGGTCAGATATTGCGTGCCTAAAAGTTCTCCCGCTAATTCAAGGTATTTATTTGCTCGCCTCATTGCTAAAAGTGTGTCGGGGGACAATTCGCCTTTACTCATTGCAAGATTTCTAAAGTCCTTAGGTTTGATAAGTTCGGGGGGTGGAGCAGGAAGCAAGAAAACTGCCAACTGTCTTTTATAATAATTGGCAATGATTTTCAGGATGCCTAAAGGGATTTCCTTTCCAGTGGCTTCCCAATTAATATATCTATCAGAGGAAATGTGTAGTTTATCTGCAATGTCCTGTTCTTTATATCCTGCTTCTTTTCTTGCCCAAAGCAGAACCTGCGGATTGACTTGTATTTTTATTGTCTGTGGCATTTTAGTTTTTTCCTTTCACAAAGATAGGGTTAATAAGTATTAGTTCAATCTTCTCACTCGCATTCTTCATATTTTATATGCCGTTTTTATTTTCCCGATTTCCTTCTGTTGTCGTCTTTGCATAACATCTGGCAATTATCCTCTAATGTCTTTCCTCCTTCGTGACAAGGTTTAATATGGTCGGCTTCCATTTTTTCTATCTCATAATGTTTTTTGCACTTAGGGTCGTAAAAATACTCATTTAATTCTTGTTGTTTTTTGTGTGCAGGGAGATTTGGCTCTTTTGACTTTGCCCATTCCGCTAAAAAAATAAAAAGTTGGAGAGGCAAATGTGCCAAATGTGTGAGGTCTCTCACTTCGTTCGAGATAAACCCCGGAAATTTTCAAAAATGCGAAGCGGGGGTTTTTGTTTTTTTGTTTTTATCCTTTGCTGTCAAACCCCTACTGCTGTCAAGTTATCGCAAAGTTGTCCCGTTTATGGAAATGTCTACGGAGATCTGTCGTTTTTTAGGATTGCCACTAACAATTTGCGTGACTTGTGTTCGGTGCGGATTAGTTTGTACTTCGTTTTGTCCACCGAACTTTCTGTTAAATAGATGCCAAAATTTTAGATTTACCAATATCCCCGCACTGCAACAAGACCTCGTGTTATGCTTTCGTGCCAATCTCTGAAAGTATCTTTTCAAATTCAGTATAAGTAATGATTTTTGTATGTTTATATTGTTTTAAAATTAGCAGGTCAGAATCTCCTGTTACCAAATATTCTGCTTTACCTGATTCTGAAAGTCCGAGTAAAAAATTATCTTTTGGGTCTCTACAAATATCTGGTTCTTTTTTAATAATGATAAATTCTCCGACTAATTGGATAAAATCTAACAGATAACTAACATCGGATTGGTTAAAATACTTCTGTAGTTTAGGTTTTTTAGTAACGAGGTCTATTTCTTTAATCGTAAGTTCTGTAAATAATAGCCGAACCTTTAAATTAATAATTTGCTCTTTAAGGGATTTTAATCTTTTTCCAATAAGAAAACTAATAAATAAATTAGTATCAATAATAACTCTAATTTCTTTTTCTCTTTTCATATAGTTCAGATCTTACTTCCTCAACTTCTTCTGTTATTGTTTCAAACGATAGTTCATCAGTTTTAAAGGAATTTAAAAGTCGTGTTAATCTTATGCCAAGAGATTCTTTGGCTAACTCTTTGCTTAATTTTACCTTTTCTTTTATAGGTAATTGTCTTATTAAATTAAGCAGTTGGTCAAATGATAATGATATTTGCAATGATCCTACATTCATAATAATAATTTTTAACAAATATACATGAATTTTTTTATTAGCACACAGACACATGAAAAGTTTATTAAATGAGTATATAATAATTTATCGTTATGTTTATCTGGCATGAAGCATAACGGTTTCTTGCTTCACCTTTGTTGTAATTTATTCATCTTTTTTGGGTAGATTGCTATACCTTTTGTACTCAATCCTACAAATCGAAATCGTCTGTAGGATTCTTTATATTCTGCAAACTTTTCATGCTTACCAGTTGCATTAATGACTTGAATACAGCTCATTTAAAATTTTGACTTTACAAAAATCAACAAATAATTATATCCCAAAATAACACATTCCAATTATTTTATCAACACTACATTGTTAATAACTTTTTACTTTTGCCTGTAAGTATAAAGAAAGAAAGTAGATAAATTTTTTTGAAACAAGAGACGATTTTAATTGCAAATGCTGAATCATCTCACTTCCACAATCAATATAAATCTTTCATAACACTATGAGCGAAGAAAAAAAATACTGTACCAGTTCCGAAATTGAAATCAAAAGAATTTACGCTCCTGATTCTATTCAAGGAAACGAAGAGAAGATTGGAGAAGCAGGAAAAAATTCTGCCTCCACACTCAACACCAATCTCCCTTATGAAGATGCAGGACATTTTCCATTTACAAGAGGTATTCAAAAAGATATGTACAGAGGAAAACTTTGGACGATGCGCCAATATGCGGGCTTTTCTACTGCCGAAGAATCCAATAAACGTTACAAATATTTATTAGCAAATGGAACGACAGGACTTTCTGTTGCGTTTGATTTGCCAACACAAATTGGTTACGATTCTGACCATGCACTTGCTGAAGGTGAAGTGGGAAAATCAGGAGTGGCAATTGATTCTCTGCACGACATAGAAATTCTTTTTGATGAAATTAAATTAGAAGATATCACAACTTCTATGACAATCAATTCTACGGCTTCTATTCTGTTGGCAATGTACATTGCACTTGCGGAAAAACAAGGAGCCGACATTAAAAAAATTTCCGGAACAATTCAGAATGATCTCTTAAAAGAATATGCTGCACGCGGAACTTATATTTATCCTCCCAAAGCATCCATGCGCATCATTACTGATATTTTTGAATATTGCGCAAACAAAGTTCCTAAGTGGAATACCATTTCCGTTTCGGGTTATCATATCCGCGAAGCAGGAGCAACAGCAGTGCAGGAACTTGCATTCACGCTCTCCAACGGAAAAGCATATTTGAAAGCCGCAATAGAAAGAGGATTAGACATAAATATTTTTGCAAAGCGGATTTCTTTTTTCTTCAATGCACATAATAATTTGTTTGAAGAAGTAGCAAAGTTTCGTGCAGCGCGCAGAATGTGGGCAAAGATTACCAAAGAAATGGGTGCAACTGATGAACGTGCAATGATGCTTCGCTTTCACACGCAGACAGGCGGAAGCACACTCACCGCACAGCAGCCACATAATAATATTATACGCGTTACGCTTCAGGCACTTTCTGCTGTGATGGGCGGAACACAATCGTTGCATACCAACAGTTTTGATGAAGCACTCGGGCTACCCACCGAAGATGCTGTCCGTATTGCATTGCGCACACAACAAATCATTGCTCATGAAAGTGGTGCTATTGATACAGTTGACCCGCTTGGTGGTTCTTATTTTGTGGAAACACTTACCAGTGAAGTAGAAGAAAAAGCACTGGAATACATCCGCAAAATTGATGCTATGGGTGGTTCGGTTTCAGCCATTGAACAAGGATTCATGCAGAATGAAATTGCAAATTCTTCATATCAATATCAGAATAAAATTGAGCAGGCAAAAAAAATAATTGTGGGACTGAATAAATTCACGATAGAAGAAAAACCACAGGAAGATATTTTCTCAGTAGATGATTCTATGCGCAAAGTTCAGATTGAAAAATTAAAAATAGTTAAGAAGAACAGAGATAATATAAAAGTTCAAAAGTCGCTTTTAAAAGTTGAAGAAGTGGCACGTAGTAGTTCCAACCTCATGCCACACATTCTTGAATCGGTAAAAAATTATGCAACACTCGGAGAAATTTCGGATGCTATGAGGAAAGTATTTGGAGAATATAAATAATGGTAATGCTCATAAAAAACAATCGCAAAATCATCACTGCCTGGACTTTTTACGACTGGGCAAATTCTGTTTATCCGCTTGTCATCACTTCTACCATTTTTCCCATTTACTATGCGTCAGTAACAAAAACCGAAACCACCGACAATGTTCATTTTCTCGGAATAGATTTTATCAATATTACGCTTTACACTTTTTCACTCGCATTTGCATATCTCATAGTTGCAGTCATTGTACCGCTTCTTTCAGGAATTGCAGATTATAGCGGAAACAAAAAATATTTCATGCAATTTTTCTGCTATCTCGGTTCCATCTCTTGTTCTGCCATGTATTTTTTTACAGGACTTGAAAATCTTTGGATTGGAATTTTCACCATCATTCTTGCATGTATTGGCTATTCAGGAAGCATAGTGTTTTACAACGCATATCTCCCTGAAATTGCAGAGCCAAAGCATCACGATAAAGTGAGCGCACGCGGATTTGCTATGGGATATATCGGTAGTGCCACTCTGCTCATCCTGAATCTTGTGATAATAATGAAACACGAACTTTTAGGAATAAAAAATGTGGAAGATGCTATAAGAATTTCTTTTCTCACAGTAGGAGCATGGTGGATTTTGTTTGCACAGATACCTTTTTATTATTTGCCAAATAATATTTATAACAAAAAACCAAAAGGGAATTATCTTTTCAACGGATACAAAGAGATTGTTAATGTTTGGCAGGAATTAAAAAAAAATAAACAACTGGCAAAATTCCTCTCTGCCTTTTTTGTTTACAATATGGGCGTACAAACTGTGATGCTTGTAGCAACTCTTTTCGGAAGCAAAGAATTGAAACTTGAATCATCACAACTTATCATTGTCATTCTTGCTATACAATTTGTTGCTATCATCGGTGCGTATTTGTTTTCGTTTCTATCGGGGAAGAGGGGAAATATTTTTACATTAAAATCAGCAGTAATTATCTGGATTGTGATTTGTATTGCTGCATACTTTGTGCAATCAGCATCACACTTTTATATTCTTGCTGTAATTGTCGGCTTTGTAATGGGAGGAATTCAATCACTTTCTCGCTCCACTTATTCCAAAATGCTTCCTGAAACCGAAGACCACACATCTTATTTTTCATTCTATGATGTAACAGAAAAAATTTGTATCGTATGCGGAATGGGTGTGTTCGGATTGATTGGACAGGTGAGCGAAAGCATGCGTAATCCGATTCTTGCGTTGATATTATTTTTCGTTGTAGGATTTGTTTTACTTTTGCGGATACCAAAGCAAATTAGTAATGTTTAATTGAAATCTATTTTTTTTTGTAGTTAAAAATACTTATTAAGTAGATACAAAACAACTAACAAATATGATAGTAGATATTTTTATTCCCTGTTTTATTGACCAACTTTATCCACAAACAGGTTTCAACATGATAAAAATTCTGGAGCAAGTGGGATGCGGAGTGAATTATAATCCCGAACAAACTTGCTGCGGACAACCTGCTTTTAACTCTGGCTATTGGGAAGAAGCGCGTGAGGTAGGTGAAAAGTTCATCAAAGAATTTCAAAATGATCGCTACATTGTTTCTCCTTCGGCTTCCTGTACTGGTTATGTAAAAAATTATTTCCCTGAAATGTTTCATAATTCCGCTTTGCATAACGAGTTCAAACAACTGCGGAAAAATATTTATGAGTTCTCTGATTTTATGGTGAACATTTTAAAGATTACTGACCTTGGCGCTTCGCTCAACGGAATTGCTACTTATCATGATTCCTGTACTGCATTGCGTGAATTTGGAATAAAACGCGAGCCGAGAGTGTTATTGGAAAAAGTGCGAGGATTAGAGATACGGGAAATGAAAAATACCGAAACATGTTGCGGATTTGGTGGAACTTTTTCTGCTAAGTTTGAACCCATCTCTGTGGGAATGACGGAACAAAAAATTAAAAATGCACTGGAAGTAAAAGCCGATTACATTATCTCAACTGATATGTCCTGCCTATTGCAAATGGATACTTACATTAAAAAGCAAAAGTATAATATCAAAGTGATGCACCTTGTGGATGTTTTGGTAAGCGGATGGGAATGATTTATTGCACTATAACCTTTCCATATTTGATTAGTTCGTCATGGCTGGCTTTGACCCTCCATCATTAGTTCGTCATGGCGGGCTTTGACCCGCCATCTATAAATCCTTTTTGATTTTTATCCCGTTTATGTATAATTAAAAATTTTATGTACGTTTGTTTTTTATTGATTATGATTACAGCAAACAACATACACAAATCCTACGGCTCACTTCATGTGCTGAAAGGTATTTCGCTTGAAATAGAAAAAGGCGAAATTGTATCTATCGTGGGAGCATCGGGTGCAGGAAAAACAACCTTGCTACAGATTATCGGTACGCTTGATAATGCCGACAACGGTGATATAAAAATTAACAACACAAACATCAGTACACTTAGCGAAAGAAAACTTTCGGAGTTCCGCAACCGACAAATTGGTTTTGTGTTTCAGTTTCATCATTTGTTGCCTGAATTTACCGCTTTGGAAAATGTTTGTTTGCCTGCTTTCATTGCCGGGAAATCAAAATCAGAAGCAGAAAAAAAAGCAAAAGAGTTATTAAATTTTCTTGGACTATACGAACGCACATCTCACAAGCCATCTGAACTTTCGGGGGGAGAACAGCAGAGAGTAGCAGTGGCACGAGCTCTGATAAATTCTCCTTCTGTAATTCTTGCCGATGAGCCATCAGGCAATTTGGACTCTGCTTCGGCAAAAGAACTGCATACACTTTTTTTTACTCTTCGCGAAAAGTTCAAACAAACTTTTATTATCGTTACTCACAACGAAGAACTCGCTAATATGGCAAACAGAAAATTGGTGATGAAAGATGGAACTATTTTAAGACATTTCTGAAATCTCAAAACACAATCGTCAAATAACAATTTTAGAAATATTTTATTTTTGTAAAATCATTTTTTGTAAAACAATAATATGAAACAAAAATTCCTTCTATATCATATATCATATTTTATATTTTATATTTTATACCTACCCTATACTTCTCTCCATGCACAAGACACTGTAAAGGTCTCTACTCTTGCCGCATTAGAAAATAATGCAGAAAAGTTTTACAACAGTGGTATCAATAAATTTGGGACAAAAGATTTTCAGGGTGCCATTGCCGATTTTAATCAGGCGATTTCCATCAATCCTGATTTTGACAAAGCATATTATAATCGTGGTATCGTAAAATTTGAAATGAAGGATGTTGCAGGTGCTATTGCCGATTACAATAAAGCCATTATTATTAATGATTCCTGCGACCTCTGCTATTTTAGTCGCGGACAGTCAAAATATTCAACAGGAGATAAAGCAGGCGCTGCCGAAGATTATAGCAAAACAATCATGCTAAATCCAAAGCATGCACAGGCGTTTTATTATCGTGGTGGAATTTTGTTTGAAGAAAAAGAATATAAAAGTGCTATTGAGGACTTTGATAAAGCCATTCAACTGAAACCCGATTATGCATACTCCTATAACGACCGTGGAAGTGCCAAACGACAATTAGAGGATTATACCGGAGCTGTTGCCGATTATAAAAAAGCCATTGAATTAAAGCCCGAACTTTCATTTACACATAATAATTTGGGCAGTGTGCTTCGCAAAAAAGAAAACTATAAAGAATCTATCGCCGCTTATGACCAATCTCTTAAAGTAAAAGAAAATTATATTGCTTACAATAACCGAGGTAGCGCGCGCTACGATGCCGGCGACTATAAAAATGCAGCAGAAGATTTTTCTAAAGCCATCAAACTGAAGCCCGATTATTCTATTGCTTACAACAATCGCGGTGCAGCCAAATTTAAACTTAACGATATTAAAGGCGCCATTGCTGATTACGATAAAGCCATTCAATTGAACAGCCAGTACGGTTACGCCTATCTCAATCGGGGGATAACAAAGGAACTTCTACGCGATCAATCGGGTGCTTGCCATGACTGGCAAGAAGCCGTAAGATTAGGTATTGACCAGGGGAAAATTTACTTGCAGGATTGTAAAAAATAATTACATTTGTCCTTGATTTGTAATTCAGCAAATCAATAAAACTAAATTTTATGCCACTACAAGACGTAATTCAACAGCACTTCACTACGACCGAGCAAACAACTTTCAACACGCTGATGAGCCAGTTGGAAGCATTGCTTCAATCAAAACTCCGTAATCTCAGTGAAGATGAAAACAACAAGTACGGAGTAATTAAAGAACAAAATAAACTTTTTGTGAACAAGGTAAGCGACTATCGCAATTCGCAGCCCACGCTCAGCAGTCCCGATGTAGATTGGAAAGAATTTGCAGCTGATTTTTTTGACCGCTCCTTTTTGGAAAACGGAGTACTGCGACTGGATGGACTGGTAAAAGCAATGACAGAAACAAGGCGACTGCACGATTATGACAATTACCAGAATTCGCTGATTGACTATAAATACACAAAGTATAAAAACGATACTCAGCCCGGAAGCGGTTTTGATGTGAAAGAAGCCGAACTGAAACAGTTTTTCCCTGGCACGGGAACAGGAGAGGATACAATTCCGCCAGTTGCGTAAAATTTTAGGTAAGTAACCTAAGATACTTAGGTTGCGAGGTTAAGTGTTTATCTTACGAGGCTAAGATACTTAGGTCGTGAGGTTAAATTTTTAAGTGACAAGGTTAAGATACTTAGCTTACGAGGTTAAGTGTTTAGCTTACGAGGTTAAGTGTTTAGGTTGCGAGGTTAAGTGTTTAGGTTGCGAGGTTAAGTGTTTAGGTTGCGAGGTTAAGTGTTTAGGTTGCGAGGTTAAGTGTTTAGGTTGCGAGGTTAA
>JAZDJJ010000141.1:0-4203 GCA_043804035.1 Bacteroidota bacterium | reverse complement strand
ATCGCCAACGCTGGGTACCATTTTCGCTCTTACCATTTTTAACCAAATCATTGCTTGTGCAATGTGGACAATGAAGTTCTTGTGAATGTATCATCTTTTTGACGACAAAGATAATCATTTCAACCGATTTCGGACACTACCAAATTTTCAACTATACATAAAAATCAAAAAAGATTTCGTAGAAGAAAATTGGTAGTGGTTTTTTATTGATGGCGGGTCAGTCCCGCCATGACGAACAAATAAGATAATTAATTGATTATCTGAATAACTTTCGGATAGTTGTGAAGAAAAAATAATCAATTCATTTTTTCCAGAGCCGATGTCCTCAGTGCCATTGATAATTGCATTTTGAGGAATCGCACTTGCTCGTGAAGTGAAGCATTTTCTTTGCGGAGTATGGAGATATCTTCTTTTGTATTAGCGTTATCTTCTCGCAGGAGTGCAGCAATTTTTCTAAGTTCATTGAGACGTTCTTCCATCTGTTGATTTTTTTCACTCACTTTTTTGAATCTATTGTAAAAATACTCAGATTTCTTTTTCAATTCTTCATTTTCTTTTTTTACATTTTGTATCGTGGTGAGTTTCTGCCATCCAGGCCTCTGACACAAAGCAAGAAGTTTTGTATTTCCCATAATAATAATTTTTGTAAGGATTAAATTTTGTTTTACTAATTATGTGCAAGTATAATAAAATTTATATATCCTCCGAAATTTTTTTTATTTACTAAGTATTTTCATTTCTACTCTCCTGTTCAATTGTCTGCCTTCATCAGTATCATTAGTAACGATTGGTTGTTCTACTCCGTATCCTTTTGATGTAATCTGATTTTTGTTTATTCCTTTTTTTATAATGTAATTCATTACGGCTTTTGCACGGTCTTGCGATAGTTTTAAATTCAATTTCTTATTGCCTTTATTATCTGTATGTCCCGATAATTCAATTCGCATATTTGGATTTTCTTTGAGCAGGTTGTATAGTTTATCTAATTCCACAAACGATTCTTTGCGAATCTTTGCTTTGTTAAAATCAAAAAATAAATTTTTAAGTACAATTTTGCTGCCCATTACAATCGGCTGGAGTATAATGTTTTTTTCTATGGAAGAATAAATCATTTCTTTTGGCAGGTTTACATTTTCTGATTGGAAGAGATACTTTTCGGCTTCAAAAGAAATGCAGTAGTTCTTGCCTCTTTCCAGCACAAAAGAAAATTTTCCCTCATTGTTGGAAACAAAAGTTCCAATGGTAGTTCCGGATGAATTATCTTTTACAACAATATTAGTTTTAGCCACTGCTTTTTTTTGAACGTCGGTAACCGTTCCGATGACGCTTACTGTGCCAGGTGTTTTTTTCTCCATCTTCACATCTTTCAAAATCAATACCATTTCAGTTTCCATGTATGCCTTTCCGGGATCCACATGCACAGTATTGGTAACAGTGTAATATCCTTCTCCTTCATATTTGATAGTATAAGTTTTTGTATGAGGAAGGATAAGTAAATACTTTCCCGTCTTTGGATTTGGCAGATAATTGCCTATCATATCTCCGTTATTGGCATCCACCACTGTGATGGTTACATCTGTAGGAATTTTCCCAAAATCATCTGTTACATGACCACGCAAAACTGTGAGTCGGGATCCTTCTTTTTCGGGGAAAGTGAGCATGTAAATATCTTTGTCGCCATATCCACTTTGAGAGAAGGAAGAAAAATAAGCTCGCTTGTTGTCAATGGTAGGAACAAAAAACACATCATCACCTGTTGTATTAACGGGATAACCAATATTAACAGGTTCTGTCCAATTGCCTGTTAATCCCGAATCAATAAAATTGCTATAGAAGATATCAAATCCGCCCATACCTTTATGTCCTTTGGAAGAAAAGGAAAGTGTTTGTTCTCCCGGCTGGAGAAATGAAGCGTCTTCATCATATTGTGTATTAATTTTTGGACCCAGGTTCATGGCTTTACTCCACTCTCCTGTGGGAAGTTTTTTACAGCGATAAATATCGCGTCCGCCATATCCATCTGGACGATTGCTCACAAAGTACAATGTGTTTCCATCAGCAGAAATTGTGGCATGCGATTCCCAATATTTGCTATTTACATCTCCGCCCACTTTTTCGGGAATAGTCCAGAAATCTCCTTCCATGTGTGTGGTATAAATGCTTCCGCTGTCGGCATCATCTTTATAAATAAAAACAATCTGTCCGTCAGCAGAAATACCGATAGTGGCTTCGTGCTCACTGGTATTAATAGGGGCGCCAATATTTTTTGCTTTTGTCCATCCGCTGTCTTCTGTGTTGAAAGAAATATAAATGTCTTCAAAATATTTTCCATCCTCTCCCACTTTGCCGCCCACATTTTCCGGCCTTCGCGAAGTGAATAATAATATAGATTCGTCAGCAGAAATAACAGGAGAATATTCCGGATATTCTGTATTAATACCAGCACCCATATTTTTTATTATAAGATTTACGGGAGCAGAAATCATTTCTTTAGCATTGTTGCAAATTTGTATGCGGTGGTCAGTATCGTCAATGAGAAATTTATCTTTTACTGAAAGAAACGTTTTGAATTTTTGGTAAGACGTGATGGCTTCATCAAAGCGATAATTGAGATGGTAAGCATCTCCAAGAAAACGGTAAACCTCAATCAAAGATTTGTCTTCTTTATATGAAACATCTTTGGATTTAGGCGAAGATTTCAAAGCGGCTTTTTCTAAATAGTTTACCGCTTTGCTCACTTCTGTAGGGGAGTTCAGATAGCAGAATCCGATTTTGAAATTCCAGTTTGCATTATTCTGATCCTGCGTGAGCAATTCAAGATAGAGTGGAAGAGCCCGCTCATAATTTTCGTTTAAAAGAAATGCTTCTGCCTGAGCGAACTTTGCACGATAGTCCACCGGTTGAGCGAAACAGTTTTCGGTTTCCAGTTTCCAGTTTACAATAAATACAATGAGAAAACTCAAACTGTAAATTATGAACCGTAAACTATATTTCTTTTTTAATTTGTCCCGATAAATCAGGATTTTCTCTGCACTACTATAATTCGTTATCATTGGTGATTTGTAGTGTTATATGATTCTGTTAATTATGGAGTTATAAATTTAAAATAGAATTATGAAGATAGAAAAAAACAAAATAAAAAAATAAATCATATAGAACTAAGAACCAAAATGTAACCCCGCTGGGACTTGAACCCAGGACCCCCACATTAAAAGTGTGATGCTCTACCAGCTGAGCTACGAGGTCAAAAATCTACAAAACAAAATTGTAATTTATAAAATGTCAAAAAATAAAGTACAAAGATAAAAGCATTTTGCTAATCACAGAAAATAAATTTTTAACAGAGACAATTTTATCTCTATATTTATAGGACTTACGCAAACATTCATTTATAAACTAACATTTATGCCACGAAGACACAAAGACACCAAGTTTTTGTTTTGCAAGAGAATAATTCAACAGAATTTCTTTGTGAATCTTTGTGCCTTGGTGACTTTGTGGCAGAATAAGAAAACTCTGCGTAAGTCCTAATTTAATTTTCTATTCAAACTTTGAATCCTGACACTAAATCATAAAACTTAAATTATGAAACTTTTTCTCATCGGATATATGGGCAGTGGAAAATCTTCTGTTGGCAGGCGGCTGTCTGAAAAACTAAAAATGGATTTCATTGATTTTGATGACCATATTGAAAAAGAATACGGCAAAACTATCACTGAAATTTTTGATACTGAAGGTGAAGAGAAATTTCGTGAACTGGAACATCAGCATCTAAAAACGTTTCTAAAAAAAAATAATATAATTGTTTCGCTCGGAGGAGGCACTCCTTGTTATCATAACAATATAGAACTCATCAATGAAAATAGTATTTCGGTTTACATAGAAATGAGTGTAGATGCATTAGTGAAACGACTTGCAAAGGCAAAAAACAAACGTCCACTTATTCGTGACATGAATGAATTTGATTTAAAGTTTTTCATTGAGTCCAATCTTAAGAAAAGGATCCCTATTTACAGAAAGGCACATATATCTATAAATGCAGAAAATCTCAGTGAAGAACAGTTGGCAGAAATAATAGTGAAATCATTAGAGGGAATAGAAAATAGGGAATAGAAAATAGGGAATAGAAAATAGGGAATAGAAAATAGGGAATAGAAAATAGGGAATAGAAAATAGGGAATAGAAAATAGGGAATAGAAAATA
>JAZDJJ010000140.1:0-6925 GCA_043804035.1 Bacteroidota bacterium | reverse complement strand
GATGCAAACGGCAATATCCTTGTGGCAGGATATTTTTATAGTTCCTCTATCATCTTTGGCTCCACTACTTTAACCAATGCGGGGAGTAATACTCGTGATATGTTTCTTGCCAAATACGATGCTTCAGGAAATGTCCTCTGGGCGAAAAGCGCAGGAGGAAGTTCTTTTGATGAAGCGTATTCCGTTTCCACCGATGCAAACGGCAATATCCTTGTGGCAGGAAATTTTAGGAGTCCCACTATCAGCTTTGCCTCCACTACTTTAACCAAGGCGGGGGGTAATGGTGATTATACTGATATGTTTCTTGCCAAATACGATGCTTCAGGAAATGTCCTCTGGGCGAAAAGCGCAGGAGGAAGTGATTATGATTCTGCGCAATCCGTTTCCACCGATGCAAACGGCAATATCCTTGTGGCAGGATATTTTCAGAGTCCCACTCTCATCTTTGGCTCCACTACTTTAACCAGTATGGGGAGTACTGATATGTTTCTTGCGAAATTATCTCCTCTGAACGTTGTAAATGAACTCTCGTCAGAAAATTCGGTGAGTATTTATCCTAATCCAAACAGAGGAGAATTTACTGTGAAGATGGAAAATGTAAAAGGGCAGAGGGCAGATGCGAAGATAGAAATTTACAATGTTTATGGCGAAAAAGTGTATTCATCAATAATCAATAATAAATCAACAATAATAAATCTTAATGTGCCTAACAGCATTTATTTCATTCAACTAAAAACTGAACAAGGAACGATAAATAAAAAACTAATCATTAACAAATAATCGTATCCTCTCAAAATACAATTGTTACGCAAAAGTAATACGTCATTGCGAGGAACGAAGCAATCTCACTGATAAAAAAGCAGATTGCTTCGGGTGAAGCACCCTCGCAATGACGTTTAAATTGAGCGTCATTGCGAACCATGAGGAATGAAATGGGAAGCAATCCCTATACTTAATTTAACAATACCTAAAATTTCTATGAATATTATTTACTATGGTCACGCATGTTTTGGCGTGGAAATCAATGGGAAACATTTACTGTTTGATCCATTTATCAGTCCAAATGAACTGGCAAAAAAAATTTCTGTTTCAGAAATTAAAGCCGATTATATTTTAATTTCGCATGGACACGAAGATCATATTGCAGATGCTTCAGCCATTGCCAAACGAACAGGTGCTACAATCGTTTCTAATTTTGAAATTGTAACATGGTTTTCTTCAAAACACAATCTTGAAAAATGTCATCCGATGAATCATGGAGGAAAAAAGAAATTTGATTTTGGCACAGTAAAATATGTGAACGCCATTCATTCCAGCACTATGCCGGATGGCTCATCCGGTGGCAACCCCGGAGGATTTCTGATTGAATCAACAGAAGGAATTTTTTATTTTCCGGGCGACACTGCTCTAACTTATGATATGAAACTCATAGGAGAAATGTATAAATTAAAATTGGCTTTTCTCCCGATAGGTGATAACTTTACGATGGGAATTGACGATGCAATTATTGCTTCCGATTTTATCAGATGCAACAAAATTATTGGAATGCACTATGATACTTTTGGCTACATAAAAATAAATCGTAACGAAGCAAAAGAAAAATTTTCAAAGGCAGGAAAAGAATTGATACTTCTTGAAATTGGCGATAACTTAAAAATCTAAATTGTAAATCATATTTATTATGGGAAAAATTATTGCAATAGCAAATCAAAAAGGCGGAGTAGGAAAAACTACTACTGCCATGAACCTTGCTGCTTCTATGGCTGTACTGGAACGCAAAACATTGCTCATTGATGCAGACCCTCAGGCAAACTCTACTACAGGACTTGGATTTGATCATAAAAATGTGAAGACAAGCATTTACGAATGTATAATTGATGGTGCGAAACTGAAAGGTGCAATCCTTAATACTCAAACTCCCAATTTATATCTTCTTCCGTCTCATATTGATTTAGTTGGCGCAGAAGTAGAAATGCCTTATCTCCCGAAAAGAGAAAAAATGATGCACATGATTTTGAAAAAAATAAAAAATGATTATGATTTTATTTTTATTGACTGCATGCCTTCGCTTGGACTTATTACAGTGAACTCTCTTACTGCTGCAAATTCCGTTATCATTCCTGTGCAGTGTGAATACTTTGCGATGGAAGGACTTGGGAAATTATTGAACACAATTAAAATTGTTCAAAACAACTTAAATCCCGAATTAGAGATAGAAGGTATTCTTCTGACAATGTACGATTCACGGCTACGACTTTCTAAACAAGTGGTGGAAGAAGTGAAACTTCATTTTCAGCAAATGGTATTTGATACTATTATTCACCGCAATGTACGTGTAGCCGAAGCACCAAGTTTTGGTGAAACCATCATCATGCATGATGCAAGTAGCACAGCAGCAATAAACTATCTCAATCTTGCCAGAGAAATTCTGCAGAAAAACGAACTTACCCGCCTCACCGAATCAGAAAAAATAATTAATCCTGAAGAATGACCTGTATATTGTTTACATTTTACAGGGAAATGAAATTAGTAAAGTGCTAATTCGTATATTCGTAAAAAAAATTTTAATGATTCATTCTTGCGTCAAGGAACGCAAAGTATTTTTTTTTAATTCATAAAAATGATAAAACGTTCTGCATTAGGAAAAGGACTTGGCGCTTTGCTGGAAGATGCCCGCACAGATATAACTTCTGCAAATTCTTCCGCAACTGTTGGCTCGGTAGTAAATATTCTGCTTTCGCAGATAGAAACAAATCCTTTCCAGCCACGCAGTGAATTTGAAAAACAATCGTTGCTTGAACTGGCGCAATCAATAAAAGAATACGGTATTATCCAGCCCATCACAGTGCGTAAAATGGGATACGACAAGTTTCAAATTATTTCAGGCGAAAGAAGATTCCGCGCTTCGCAGGTTGCCGGCATTAAACATATCCCTTCTTTCATTCGGTTGGCAAACGATAGTGCAATGTTAGAAATGGCTCTCGTTGAAAATATTCAGCGCGAAGACCTGAACGCTATTGAAATCGGACTTAGTTACAAGCGATTGATTGATGACTGTAATCTCACACAAGAAGAACTCGGTAAAAAAGTGGGACAATCCCGTTCTACTATTACAAATTTTTTGCGATTATTAAAACTTCCTGCTTCAATACAAATTGCTGTCCGTGATAAAAAAATTTCTATGAGTCACGCACGCACGTTGCTTTCTCTTGACGATGAAGCAATTCAATTAAAGATTTTTAATAAACTTTTGAAAAATGAAATATCTGTCAGAAACATTGAAGAACTCGTGAGAAATGTTTCGGGAAAAAATAAAAGAACAAACACAAAAAGATCCGGCAGGACAGTTACTGCACTTTCTTTTCATGAACAACAACTTCAAAAAAATATCAGTGAACTTTTATCTACTAATGTAAGAATTGAAAAGCAAGATGACGGTGAAGGCAAGATAATTATTGATTTTAAAAATAATACGCAGTTTAACAAAATCATATCCATCCTTAACTTGTAGTACATCCATCAAGGAAAAGTATACTTTTTCAAAAAAAATGTTTCATCACTTTTTAAAACCGAAACCAACAAAAATATTTTTTTTCGTCTTTTTTATAACATTGATAATACCTTTTTATCTATACGGACAGGATACAACAAAAAATTCATTTGTAATTTCTTCTCATTCAGAAAAACCGAAAGGACACTTTCATTCACCTAAAAAGGCGACTATTTTTTCTGCATGCCTTCCGGGATTAGGACAGGCATACAATAAAAAGTATTGGAAGATTCCTGTAATATATGCAGGCATAGGAGCAACTGTATATTTTATCACTGACAATAATAAATCATATAAAAAATACAAGCAAGCATATATTAACAAAACGGATAACGATCCAAATACTATTGACACGGAGCCCAATTACAATGAAGCGGGATTACGCGAACTACAAAACAATTATCGCAGATGGCGCGACTTGAATATTATTCTTACAGGATTGTTTTACACTATGAACATTATTGATGCTTATGTGGATGCGCAACTTATTACTTTTGATGTAAGTGATAATCTTTCAATGAATGTTTTTCCCTCAATGAATTTTTATTCGCAAAACAAAAATTCTTTAGCCACTCTAACTATTACACTTCGCTTCTGATATACTCAAAAGAATTTGATTTTCGGAAAATATGCAGGAAGATTGTTTGCAAAAATCCAAAAATCTATTTCTGTTCGGTATAGTCGGACAATAGTGATTTGTTTTATCTTTGCACCCGAACAGTAACAATAATTTTTACATTTGCATATTCAAATTATGGTTATTGAGCTTGCCGAAATAGAAATTTAATTAAATAATGGTTACTGATCTTGCCGAAGTATTGTTCCAAATTTTGATTTAATCTCCAAAAATATTATGCCAAACGAGATTTTTAAAAAGGGGAATTCAACTCTCGTAGATATTCAAGTATATTTAGGAGTACAAGGCGACTATTATGTTGCTTATTGCCCTGCTCTTGAACTTTCATCTTATGGAGATTCTGAAAAAGATGCCAAAGTAGGATTTGAGGAAGCATTAAATATATTTTTAAAAGACACATTTAAAAAAGGAACATTTGAAAAAGTATTGTTAAAATTGGGATGGTCATTAAAACAACGACCAAAACCAATCTATACTCCTCCGCATTTTACTAAAGATTCTCTTCGTAAATTTAATCATCTTCAACTTAAGCGTCATTTTACAGAACGGGTTTCAATCCCTTTATAATTTTTAGGGGATGAAACAAATTCCTACAAAAGATTTTATTCGATTCCTAAAAAGTCAAGGGTGCGTTTATATTAGGACTGAATCAAGTCACGACATTTACGATAGACCAGGCAATCCATTACCAAGACCAATTACGATACGACCAAAATATAAAGACATCCCCTTGTTGCATATTCATACTTCTTTGGAAAATCTCGGAATGAGCAAGAAAGAATTTCTTGAAATATTAAGAAAACTTTAAGACAATTACTGCGACAATAAATCAAAGAACGACAAAGAGCCGGTTTTAGCCAACTGGCTTTTTATTTTTAATTTATCCGTACAGATAGACAACGATAGTAACAAAAGACAAATACGGGCGGGCACAGTATTTAACAGTGAATTTGCGTTATTGCTGCTGACCTGCTTATATTGAGTTTCGTTTTTCATATCTTTCTTCTATAAATCCTTTTTGATTTTTATTCCGTTCTCGTATTGAGCTTGCCGAAATATTGGTATTTGAGCTTCGGACATTGATCTTGCCGAAATGCCGAAAATACTTGTATTGAGCTTGCCGAAATATGTATAATTAAAATTTTATGTAAGTTTTTCATTCTTTTGTACATTCGTATTTAATTTACTTTTCGTATATCTATGAAAATTGCACTTTTTGGTTACGGAAAAATGGGTAAAGAAATTGAGCAGATTGCTTTACAAAAACATACTATTGCCCTGAAAATTGATTTGCATAATGCTGAATCATTTTCAAAAAATGAACTAATGAAGTGCGATGTGGCTATTGAATTTTCTACTCCGCATAGTGTAGTTACAAATATCCTGAAATGTTTTGAAGCAAATATTCCTGTTGTTGTCGGAACAACCGGCTGGTATGATAAATTAGAAGAAGTTAAAAAAATTTGTAAAGAAAAAAATCAATGTTTATTCTATTCATCTAACTTCAGCATCGGAGTAAATATTTTTTTTGAACTTAATAAGCAGTTGGCTAAAATGATGAACAATTATCCTGACTATCAGGTTTCTATAGAAGAAATTCATCACATTTATAAATTGGATGCTCCGAGCGGGACCGCAATTTCTCTCGCAAATCAAATCATAGATAATATAAGCAGGAAAAAGAAATGGATAAATACACTTTCCGTTTCTTCCCAAATTGAGAGAGAGGACGAACTTCCCATTATTTCAACCCGCGAAGATGAAGTTACGGGAACACATATTGTAAAATATCATTCTGCAATTGATGATATAGAAATTATGCACAAAGCACATAACAGAAAAGGATTTGCAACAGGAGCAATGATTGCCGCTGAATTTATTGCAAACAAAAAAGGAATATTTACAATGGATGACTTGATGAATCCTAAATTCAAGTAACTAATGCAACTTTTCTTAAAACAAGTTCAGGATGGGCAAGCATGCCCTGGCGCGGTCTATGGTTCAGGATAGGTAAATCAATCTTTCAACCTCTTTCACTTATCTATCACCAATTTCTTTACAACAACACTTTCATCATTCATCAATTTGAGAAAATACACACCTGAGGGTTGTCCTGATAAATTGATAGTATGTTTCTGTTTGCTTTGAGCATTGTTTAATGTTTCTGTATAAACCAAACGACCATCTATTGAATAGATGTGTAATGCAGTATTGACAGATAATTCACTTGTTTCAATAATAAATGTACCAGTAGAAGGATTAGGATAAACAATCAAATTATTTGTTATTGTGAAGTTAGTAATACCGGGACAGGTAGTAACATTTACAACAACATCATCAGTTGCTGAACCACAAGAGTTGGTAACGGTAACTGTGTATGCAGAAGTTGCTGTTGGAATAAATGCAACACCATTTTGCACTCCATCGCTCCACGAATAAGAATCACCACCCGTTGCTGTAAGAATAATATTTTGTCCTGCACAAATTGTTTGATCTGTTCCTGCATTTGCGATAGGCAAAGGATTTATAGTAACAACAATCTCATCGGTTGCTGAACCGCAAGAGTTGGTAACAGTAACCGTGTATGTAGTAGTTGCTGTTGGAATAAATGCAACACCATTTTGTACTCCATCACTCCACGAATAAGAAGTGCCACCTATTGCTGTGAGAATAATATTTTGTTCTGCACAAATCGTCTGGTCTGCTCCTGCATTAGCAGAGGGCAAAGGATTTACAGT
>JAZDJJ010000139.1:0-5845 GCA_043804035.1 Bacteroidota bacterium | reverse complement strand
CTTTTGCTTTTGCAAGGCGGTCTCTTGTAGTTTGTATTGCATTGATGCCAATATCGCAAGTGATAAATTTTCTTCCTAAATTATTTGCGACTTTTGCAGTTACTCCACTGCCGCTAAAAAAGTCGGCTACTATCATTCCTTTGCCTGATGCGGTTTCTATAACTCTTTCTAAAAGCTTTGTTGGCTTTTGCGTTGTATAATTTTGTATCTCTTTAGACTGCACATTTTCTAATGGAATATCCCAAATATCATCAATAGGAACTTCTTCTTTAAAATATTTTCTATACCCCCTGACCATTTTATAAATACCCCTTTCATCTTCTAAGTCATATTTAGACTTAGAAAAATCACTTGCTCTTTTTAATTCCTGTTTAAAATAATACTTTTCCGTTTTTGAATAGTGATAAATATTATCGTGTTTTCTTGCATATCTAACATTTGGAGATTTACTGCTTGTATAATGCCATATTATCTCATTGATAAAATTTTCTTCTCCGAACACCTCATCCAATAAAATTTTTGCATACGCTCCAATATGCCAATCAAGATAAACATAAATGCTTGCTGTATCACTCATCACATCTCTAATAGCCAGCAACCGTTCATAGAGCCAGTTTAGATAATCCTCCTTCTGCCAAATATCTCCATACATAATTTCTTCACCAATTTCTTTTGTTGTGTTTTCAAAAGCAGATTTTCCGTTTCCTGTGCGTAAATAAATTTTCTTGGCATAATTTGCTCCGCTTGCAAAAGGCGGGTCAATGTAAACCAAATCAACTTTTATGTTTTTGCTTTTAAGATAATCGCAAGCCGAAAGGCAGTCACCGTGAATGAGCAGGTTTCTAAAATCGGCATTGAGTTCTGTATCTTGCTTCACACTCTGCCCCTCTTCAAAAGCGAGGGAAGTTTGTTCTTTCTGCCGAACTTCTTCAATTAAAGTGGTTTCAAACAAATCAATTTTATCGGGGAGTCGTCGTCCCTGAAAATTGAGTAGCGCTTGACCTTTGGCTGGTTCAATGGTATAATCTATTGGGTTCTTCATATTTGATTTGATTTATTTTTTCCGTTACGGATTTATGCTGCAATTTTTAATTTGGCAATGTTTATAGGAGTATGTCTTTCTGTCCAAAGTATAAAGTCGGCATTCTTGTTCTTTAATGCTTCTAAAAAGTCACTCTGTATTTCTTTGTCTTCATTGTTTATCACAGCAAGTCCGATGACTTCTTTGTTAGTAATCTGATGCCTTACATTTTTAATATCTTCCCAAGTAAAAAGAAAACTTGGAAGATTAAGTTTATTAACGCTGTTGAAAGATTTAATTACAATTTCTTTTTGACGGTAAGCAATTTGAAAATCAAAGGTAAATTCAAGCCCAGTGGTACCTTTTGAAATAAATTGTGGTGTGTAAATAATTTGCTGTTCATCCAAATATGCCTGCACATCTTCTTTAAAAACAGAGGCAATAGTATGCTTTGCCAGCATATACATGTCATTGATTTCGGAGATGGCCGAAACCAAATTATGTTTTCTTTGGGCAAAAGTATTTTCGTTGGCTTCTGTAATAAATTCGTCTTCATGTAATTGAATTCCATATGATAATAAAATTTTTTCCAGTAATTCTTTTCGCTTTGGCGAACGGGAAACAGAAGAGCCAATCAGTTCCAGATTTTTTATAGTAATACCGTCATCGGAAAGAAGGATTTTGCTGTTTTCTTTTTTTGCATATATTTCCAATGTGTCGTTAAACAATCCCAGAAAGGGCGTGCTTATTACAGCCCAATCTGTTCCTGTTTGGGTTACTACGGCAGTTCTCCCTTTGAGGAAATCGTAGTATTTATCAATCAATTCATTCACCCAGTTATTCATATCAGTAAGGAATTTATTTTAAATATTGTTTGTAAATTGATAATTTTATTAAACTCGTAAAAAGCCAGCAGGACATCATCAATTCCGTTTATTTGTTTTACGGGAAAATCATCATTGGTTAAGGGTACAGCCCAATCCAAAGTTGTTTTATATCCTTCCACATAGTAATGAATGTGATGGTCGTTGTAATTAAAAAAATTTCCGACAAAGGGGTGAAAGATTGCAGGAACAGTGTCAGCCAGCATATGGGGATTTTCATGTTGCCCGCTAAAATCTACTCTCAACAAACCTATATGCGTATCGCCATCCATTAAATACAGCGTTAGTTTAAACTGATTTTTTTTGCTTTGGTAAATTTCATAAAGAAATGTAAAGTCCACATTATCGGGCAAAATAAGGATATATTTTTCCTGAAACGGAAAATGTTGGTCAAAAGTTATTTGGTCCTGTAATTTTCCTTTCAACTCTACTTTTTTAGGCAGTCGTAAAAGATAATGCGATTGTTCGGTAGTAAGCATTTTTTTAAAATTATGTTATGTTAATGACTCTGTTTTTTTCCAATAGTTCTTTAATACGTGAAACGGTGAATTTAAAAGTTTTTCCATTTTCTTTGCAATGTGCAGTGATGGGATATTTTGGACGAGATATAGCGAGTTGAGTAATTGTAAAAATATCGTTGTCTAAAACAAACTCGCATCCAATGAAGTTCGTAGGCAATCCGTGTCTCAATGCAAAAAAATTTGTTTCATTTTGTTTAGAGTTTTTTGTTTCGGAGTTCTGTAACTTTGCTGTTATTTTGGAAGTGAAGTCGGATGCTGTAAAATGGATGCTGCATAGCGTGAGTTCTGACATTCCGTATTTGGTTTTAATGTTGTCAAGAGCAGATTGGATTTCCGTTCTCAACACAGCAAGTTCCTGTTTGCCGAATTGTTTGATTAATATTGAATCCATTTTTGTTTGAATTATGATTTATTTGATTTCGCTAATTAAGTTATACAGATTGGGTTGGTTTTTTTATATTTTTTATTTTTCTCTTTCTAAAAATTTAACCGCATTTTCGCGGAAGTCATCCAACGAAATAAATTGTTTATCACAAGCACTCGTGAGCCGTGCACGGTCTTTTTTAGATAGTTTTTCAAAGTCATCATGCACAATATAACTGCGAAATTTTTGCTGGTGTTTCTGAAATTCCAAACAACATATTGCGGCAAGCCGGGCTTTCGGTACATCTTTTACTCCGAACAGATAAACAGGATAGCCGTTGGGATGGAAAGCAAAATCAACTTCAAGGTCATCGCGTTCCTCAATTGGAGTAATATTTTCTTCCGGCTTATAAGATTGCAATTCTGACAAAATATATTCTTCAAGCATTTCGTAAAATAAACTTTCAATCACTTCTCGCTTGAAAAAACGCATAGAAGATGCTTTGCTTACACCAGTGGCGAACTGAAGAATAGATGGATAAAGTCCTTCATCATTTGCTGTGATAAAAATATTTCCGTTTTCTTCCTTTAAACCGTTTTCTATAATTATTTTCTGAAATATTTTTTCCTTGTTTTCAGTATCCACTTTGTAACTGTATGATAGCCGCATATAAGTCATTGCAAAGTCAGAAATTTTCCAGTGGTTGTTTTCCTTCTGCAAGTATATTTCAACCATATCACCATCTTCATGGTAAAAAGGAAGAAACAATTGGTAAATGCCCGGTCGTTTTTCATTGACTCTTAAACGGCCATTGAATTGGCTTGCTAATTTTGTTATTATTTGTTCAATCATAATGTATCAAATAAAGAACCTTGAGTAGGTGGAAAAGTACAATCAATATCACTTTGAATAACATTGATATATTTTACAAAGAACCGAAAAGCGTCATCAAAAGTTGTATATGCTTCTGTGATTTCAATGGCGCTGTCTTCTCTTAATCCGCTTTCAATATTTTGTTCGGTGGCTTTGTGAATATGATAATGAGTATGGTGTTGGAACTGTATATGTTCGCCATGCGGACCATTACATCGGATAATTTCATAACTACCTTTTTCATGTTTTGGATAATAAACCATACCGAAAGAAAAATTTTCATTGAATTCAGCATTGTATCTTCCAAAAGCAGTAAAAAAATATTGTTCATCTGTGCTCTGCAATTCAAAATCAGTATTGTAATGTCCTCTTTCCAATTTCCATGGAGATGGCATTTTAATAATTCGTTTTTCGCAACGAATCAACTCGTCAATAACTTCCTGGATTAATTTCATAGTGCAGACACTGTTTTTTTCAGTTCAGCCAAATGTTCGTTAAAATCGTTTTTCCCTTCATCCACAAAGCAAACATATTCAAAATTTGGATTATATTTTTTGAAAGTGGTTTTTACAAATTGTTCTTTCTGTTTAAACTCATCAGTGTAATAGGGTTTCCCTTTTGTTTCAATCATCAATACTTTTTCAATATTTCCTTTTTGTTTGTCTGGTACAAAGTCCAATTGTGTCTGATACGTTTTGCCTTTGCGTTTCAGAATAAGAAAGTCGGGTGTGTAATTGCCAAGTGGTGTTTTAATGACGAAGCTTTGTAGTTGTTGGTTATCGTTGTAACCGTTGTAATACACTTCCAGATTTTCCAGTTCGCCAAGGTTGAGCATTTCTAATAATGCAATTCTTTCAAAGTTGCTGTCAAAACGGTAAGGAATATAATTGAGTGAAATGTTTTGCGGGTCTGGGTTGCCGTGGTCTTGAACAAATTCATTCCATCGTGTTTGCAACCGTTCTGGCTTGCCCGAAACTCTGCGAACATCATTCTTTTCAATGAATGGTAAAGTAATTCCGCTACCATAATAAATATTTGCGGGCAAAGTCCATTCAAGTAATTCAATTGCTGTATCATCTTCCACAATGTAGGAAGTGTATTTTTCTTCAACGGCAAAACAAGAGGCAATATCTTTAATCACATCGGCAATTTCAATTTCAGGATGCCCGCCAATCCAATCGTTGTTCTCTGAAATTTGTTTATGAACTGCTGATAATTCTTTTCCATAATTCAAGAGCAAGTCGGTTTCGGAAAATCTTCCGTAAAGTTGTTTTGATAAATCGTAAAGGAAATTATCAAACGAATAAGTCATTGCCACATAAACAGCAATATCTTCCGAAACACTACTCAATCCTGTTCTGCCGATTTCTCCTTTTGTTTTTCGTACTGAATATGGATATGACGTTTTGAAATTTTCAATCTTATATTGTTGTAATTGTTGGATAAAGTCGGTCGTTTCTTGTTTGATTTCAATTTTGAAATGTTTAAAAACCTGTTTGTAATTTAATTCTCCAAGTTGCGGTTTACGAACTATAACAGGTAATTCATTTTCATTTTTTCCTTTCAAATCGTCAATGGAGAGTTGATAATTTTCTTTTAATTGATTATTCAGCATTTCATAATTGCCGTCACCCAAAAATATCATTGCCTTTTCTGTCTTTGCATTTTCAACTTCACGAAGACAACGGCAAGTAGTTTGCAAAACAAAATTTTCTGTTGTTTCTTTTCTTGGCAATACAACACCTGTCAAACTTTTGCAATCCCAACCTTCTGTGCCTATTGCAACAAGAAGAACTACCCGTTTATCAGAGTAGGGTTTGTCCAAATTGTGAAATACTGCTTTGCTTTCCTTTGGCAGTTTGTATTCTTTATCATCTGTATAGAATTTAAAAATCTCATTTTCTTTTTCCTTACGATTTTCTGCATACCATTCATTGATGACCGGCAAAATTTCTTCGTGTAAGACCTTTTTGTTTGGACAATAAAATACTACTTTACTTTTCGTTTCGTTAGGATATGTAATATTATAGTTTGTAAAAAATTCATCCAGAGATTTAAGGATGAATGCTTTTTCTCGCACACCTTCAACTTTTGTTACTTCGGGTTTCTTTAAAAATTTTCCGATGCCGTCTGCGAGAGAATAATTATATACGATGTCCTGAATTTGATTGAGACGAATTTC
>JAZDJJ010000138.1:0-20336 GCA_043804035.1 Bacteroidota bacterium | reverse complement strand
TTAATATCATAACACAGGGTATCGCCCTGTGATAGGTAATAGACGGGGGGAAATAAGCCCTGAAAGGGCGAAATAAACATAATCGCATAGTTAACTATTACGCCCTTTCAGGGCTAAAGACATCTGTGTTCTTTTACATATGGCGTTGCCATATGTTAATCTATAATGCCCTTTCAGGGCTACTTGAATTTCTTGACTATTTTAGTCGGACAACAGTGATTTGTTTTTAATTATTGGCAAACACAGGAGAAACTATTGAATGACACTACCGAATGACTATTGTATTTTAGCCAACAGAACCACATAATTTTTCCCATACACTTTTGCGCATTTTGGACAAGTGGTATAAAAGAACAATATCTTTTTTGCTTCTTTCCCTTTAGATTTTAAAAATGTTTTCATTTCACAAATCCATTTCCCCATCTGACTGTAAGAACCTTCAAACACTTTTGTTAAAAATTTTCCTGATACTTTTTCTAAATGAAGTCCATCAATCTCTTTGTTTACAGAAATGTATATATCGGCTCCCCAAAGTGAATTTTCATCTGAGAGAACAATAATATCTTGCTTATCTTTTGCGATTGATGCATCTATCTTTTTCATATTTCTTCGCATCACACTTCCGAAGTTCAGAGGGATGTGCCAAAAACTCATTACACGGTCTTTTACAAATAATTTATTTTCCCATGTAATTTCTTTTTCATTCCAGGGTTCGGGATTGAATCGTGGGCAGCAGCCCGTTTCTGTGTTGTTCATAGTAAAATAGATTTAAGTGAGTTGACTTTGTTTTGGAACTTTCGTAACAAACGTATATAAAATTTTTATTTACACACCTGCCTGCCGCAGGCAGGTATTTTCGGCAAGATAAAATATTAAAACGGGATAAAAATCAAAATTGAGGTGGCGGGTCAAAGCCCGCCATGACGAACTAATGATGGCGGGTCAAGCCCGCCATGACGAACTAATGAGGTGGCGGGTCAAAGCCCGCCATGACGAACTAAATGAGGTGGCGGGTCAATCCCACCTTTCTTTGCGACTTTGCGTCTTGGCGAGAGGAGATAATTTATTGAGGTGGCGGGTCAAGCCCGCCATGACGAACAAATCAAAAAGGATTTATAGAAAAAAATTATTGTAAACCTATTTCAGAACGATACTACGAGTTTGTATAAGTTCTATACAAATTCAAAAATCTATTTTTTTGTTCTGTCTTTCCGTAATTTATTTTTCCTTTTCTATTTCCCCGAGTTTTGCCTTGAACTCATCTGATTTCTCAAACTCATACAAACTAAAATAAATTCCTTGTAGAGACATTATCACCTCTTTACGTTTCGGATTTAAAGAATATGATTTCATGGCATAAGGCAATGCTTTTCTAAAAAGGTCGCGTGATTCATCCTGAATTTTATCCACTTCCATGATAGGAATTTCCAAATCCATCTTATTGATAATGTCAACACCATAATTGTAATACAGCATAGCAAGATTGTAATTTCCGCTCCAGTTATTAGTGTCAAGCGCAAGAACATGTTTATATAAATCTTCAATCATTCCAAAGAACCGCTCATTGGTTTTAATATTAGCACGGAAGATTTTTTCATATACAGTTGCCAATGCATTTTTAAATTCAATTTCTCTTGTCTTTATATTATATTCCGGTTCAGCAATGAGGATACATTTTTTGAACTCTTCATAATTCTGAATGGCAGCAGGATAATTAGTTGTATCTAACAAAGAACTTGCATCATTATAAAAAGTAACACCAAGGTATTTTATCATGTGTCTGATAGTGGAAGGATTCATTTCAAGAAAAACAGTACCAATTTTACCAAAGTAATTTATCGTTTGAGTGATAGTAATCGGGTTTTCGTGAAAAGTATCCATCTCTAAAGCTTTTTTGAAAAACCCTACGGCATTAAGACGGGTGCTGGATTTTTTATTTTGTAACTCAAATGTTTTATACCATTCTTTATATATAAACCCTCTCACATACCAAGCAAAAGCATTATTCTGTGCCTGAGGATGCGTAATGGCTTTGTCAATAATCTCAAGTGATTGCTTTATGCGGATTTTTACCGGGATAGATGTATCCTGTGCCAGAATAATAGCTTTTGCCGCACTGTCGCATTGAGCAAATACAACAGATGTTGTCAGTAAAAACTGTAGTAAAAACAGTAGCAATATGTTTGTTTTTGTTCGCATGATTATTCAATCGGAATAGAAAGCGCCAATAAATTGGAGCTAACTTTTAATCCGTATTTTTCTATGTTTGATTTATTTAATTCAAATTTTTGTTTATTGTCTTTAATCACAAAGTTGATTGCAGAACCTTGTTTTGCCAGTCCTGTTTTTTCTGTAATTATCAAAGTGCTTTCTTTTTTAATCTTTTTTAATATACTGGAGAATGTTGAAGAATTTTCGGCAGGGATAAATAAAATATGACAAATACCAGAGATAGATTCAATGCTTGTAAAACTTTTTATCTCAAATTTTTGGCTGCCTACGGTTTTTGTACTGAGCAGAGTGGTGAGGTCGTTGTAAAAAGAAGAAGTGCCGACTACTCCAATAACAAAATTCCCTTCTTTATATTTTTCGGGCCAGTCAATGTATTTGGTAAAGTTGTAAATGAATGATGCTTTGATTTTAATATAAGCATTTGGTTCTTGCATTATAGGCATTCGTATATAATCTGCAGATATGCAAAACAAAGCAATGAATATAAGTATCAATCGTTTCATTCAAAAATTTTTTCAGTGCCAAATATATTTACCTGTTCTATCAATATACCCATAAGTGTAGCCAGATTTCAAATCAGAAGAAGAAACTTTAGCAAGTCCATTTTTAAAACTGCTAATGTATTTGAATTTTTTATTTATGATTACTTTCCCCGTTTTATCTATATACTGAAAATCTAAATTTTTCGAATCAATACTAGTAGATACACAGGCAAGTCCTTCTTTAAAATGATCTCCCCCTGTGAAAATAGGAGCAATAATTACTTCGCCTTGTTTATTGATGTAGCCATATTTCCCATTCTTAAAATTGCCCACCCGAATCAATGCTAACCCTTCTGAAAAAGTCCATACACGATCAAATTTTGCTGCAATAACCATCTTACCTGTTTTGTCAATGAAACCCCATTTTCCTGTAACTTCATCTCCGATTCTCACATTTGCCATTCCTTCAGAAAAATCAAAACAGTCATCATATTTAAAATCAATAATCATCTTTCCTGTTTTATCAATGAAACCCCATTTTTTTTCTTTCTTAACTCGTGCAAATTCTTCCGAAAAATCATAAGCACCATCATAATCGGCTTTAATAATAACGTTGCCTGATTTATCAATGAATCCCATTTTTATTCCAATCTGCAATCGGGATAATCCATCAGAAAATTTATAAGCGTAATCGCATTGAGGCGAAAGCATCACCTTTCCGGTTTTATCTAAAAAAAACCATTTGCCATCTTTCTTCACGCTGACAAGTCCTTCTGAAAAATTAGTATTCTTTTCGTATTGAGCTGCAATAACCATTTTTCCGGTTTGATCAATAAAGCCACGTTTGCCACCCACACTCACTGCCGCCATCTCTTCCGAAAATGGCTCAGCAAAATCGTATTGGGGACTAATCACCATTTTTCCTGATTTGTTGATGTAGCCGAACTTTCCTTTTTCTTCAATGGAAAAAAGTGGTTCTTGCGAAAAAGATAAAATAACAAAAAGAAAAAAGAATACTACAAAACCTGTACGAAAAATATTTGTATTCATTTTATTTTTTTTTAGAATTGCAAATATCTAAAAAATTCGTGAGATCACGAAATACATTATTTTAAAAGCAGAAATGAGTTAATGCCGACTAATAAAAATTTGATATTGTTTTCTAAAAATCAAGTACATTTAAAAATTATTTTTAAAATATGTCAGAAAAAAATCCTTCAAAAGAAATTTTTTCCATTTCTTCAAAAAGTAAAAAGTGGATTCCGCACTTAATTGCTATCCTTATTTTCTTTGCCGTAACTCTGAGTTATTTTCATCCGATTGTGTTCGGTAATAAAGAAATTCTTCAGGAAGATATTATGCGGTTCAGAAGTGTATCCAAAGAAATTGTGGACTACCGTGAAAAAACCGGTGAAGAAACACTCTGGACAAATTCTATGTTCTGTGGAATGCCTGCATATCAAATTTCTGTCCAGTACATATCAAACAATCTGAAATATTTGAATGCTGTTTTTTCATTCGGCATTCCTGTTCCGGTTCGTATGGTATTTTTTTATTTCCTTGGCTTTTATATCTTGATGCTTGTTCTGAAAATTGATCCATGGATAGGAATAATCTGTTCGCTGGCATTCGGATTGTCGTCTTATTTTTTTATCATCATTGAAGCGGGACATAATTCCAAGTCAATGGCAATTGCATATATGGCTCCAGCATTAGCAGGATTTATTCTTACTTTCCGCGGAAAGATTCTTGCCGGTGGTGCAATGACCGCCTTTTTTCTGACGATGGAAATTTATTGTAATCATCCACAGATAACTTATTATTTAGGATTGTTGTTAGTCATCTATGTCATTGCTGAATTTACGAGTGCGATAAAAAGAAAAAAGATTTTTGATTTTTTAAAACAATGTGCAGTTCTTGGAATTGCGGGAATAATTGCACTTGGCGTTAACATTACTAGTTTGTGGGCTACTGCCGATTACAGCAAATACACCATTCGTGGAAAAACAGAACTCACTATCAATCCTGACGGGACTTCAAATAAAAGTGATGTTACTTCTTCAGGATTAGATAAAAGTTATGCCACTGCCTGGAGTTATGGCGTTGGCGAAACCATGACAATGTTAATTCCTGATTTCAAAGGCGGTTCATCTTCACCAATAGGAAATAATAAAGATGCGATGAAAAATATTGACCCACAGATGCGTGAGAGTGTGGCACAGATGTATCAATACTTTGGCGACCAACCATTCACATCAGGACCGGTTTATATAGGAGCGATTATAGTTTTTCTGTTTATGCTTGGAATTTTTCTCCCCATATCCAGTTCATCTTCAAATATTCCCGAAGGAAAAAATGTTTCTTCGTTTCAGGGAAATGAAAACGTGTCTTTGAAATGGACACTCATCATCGGAACTATCTTTTCCATTTGGCTTTCCTGGGGAAAAAACGATCCTTTTGGTCTTACAGATTTTATGCTGAATTATTTTCCGGCTTACAACAAATTTCGCGCAGTATCAATGATACTTGTGATTGCTGAACTTACAATTCCTCTGCTGGCAGCACTCACGCTCAATAATATTATTTGCAACCAGAATTTTCTGAAAGATAAAGTATTACTTGCTTTCAAATATGTTATCACTAAGCAAAAAATTCTTTTCATCGCCTTCGGACTTACAGGCGGAATTGCTTTGCTCTGCTGGCTCGCTCCGGGAATATTTACCAATTTTTCTACCACAGGAGAATATGATGAAATATTCGGTCAGATAAAAAGAAGCAATGCTTCTGCCACCGATGCACAAATAAAAAATTACCTTGACCAAATATTTCCGGTTGTAGAAACTGTTCGTGAGTCCATTGTGAAAGCCGATGCAATACGAAGTTTTTTTTTCATTCTGCTTGCCGCGGTTGCGATATGGTTCTTCCTGAAGAAAAAAATAAATAAAAAGATTTTGCTTGGCTTCATTGCTGTTCTTGTTATGATAGATATGACTGCTATTGACAAACGTTATCTTAACAACGAAAGTTTTGTAAAAAAATCTGATAACAAAAATCCGGCGGCAAAAATGGGCAGACCAAATCAGGCAGATATAGAAATAATGAATGATAAAGATATTTACTTCCGCGTTTGGAATACGTTTTCTCGTCCTGATCAGGATGCCGCTACTTCATACTTTCATAAATCCATCAGCGGTTATCACGGAGCGAAATTGAAAAGATATCAGGATATAATTGACTTTCATATCAACAGGAGAAATATGGCAGTAATAAATATGTTGAACACAAAGTATATTATTGTTCCCGGAGAAAAAAATGAACCTGTGGCTTATCCAAACAAGGAAGCAAATGGGAATGCATGGTTTGTTAATGAATATAGAATTGTTGCCAGCCCCGACTCAGAAATTATGGCATTAAATCATTTTGATTCAAAAAAAACTGCCATCGTTGATAAAAGATTTGAAAACGAATTTTTAGGATTCAAACAGAAAAAAGATTCTTTATCTACAATCAAACTTACTTCATATCAACCCGATAAACTAACTTATCAATCCACATCTTCCTCTGAAGAGATTGCTGTGTTCTCTGAAATTTATTATGTAAGCGGATGGAATGCATACATAGACGGAAAACTTTTTCCACATTTCCGCGTGAATTATGTATTGCGTGCTATGCGTGTTCCATCGGGGAAACATCAAATTGAATTTAAGTTTGAGCCATCGCTCTACGCAACGGGAGAAAAAATTTCAACTGCCAGTTTGATTGTGCTGTTTTTATTTTGTGGTGGAGCATTGTTTATGAACACTGTTGCCCAAAAGAAATATCATTCCTGACATAATAACTAAT
This sequence comes from Bacteroidota bacterium, assembly GCA_043804035.1. GTDB lineage: Bacteria > Bacteroidota > Bacteroidia > Palsa-948 > Palsa-948 > JAZDJJ01. Next base: position 13,779 of record JAZDJJ010000138.1, on the reverse strand, counting down.
GTTACGCAAATGGAATCATTACAAATGAAGTGTAACAAAATAAAGCAATCTGCCTATAAAAAAGGATTGTTAAAAGTTCTCCGCAATAACGAGTTCTGTTTTTGAAATTGTCCTCATGTTTTTTCTTTCAAGCGAATGCTCTTTGATGCATCAAGCATTTGAATAGCGGATTTCTCAGAAAAAAATCCTCCTTCCACATTGCTCACTTCAAAAGATTTGTTTCCTACTTTCACAATAGAATAGAAATGAAATTCCGCTTCCTGCCCTTCAATCTGCCATTCCCATAGGATAGCATTCGTATCTTCAATAACATATCTAACAAACTTACGAACTGCATCGTTGACAATGTCATTTTTTTTCATTTTCATATTTCCTTCTCCTTCAATGATGATTATATTGAAGTTATTTCCAACATTTATATTCACACCACCCTGAGCGTTCGCTGTAATTTCAAGCAGACCAATGGTTGAGTCCGGAATATTTATCAAAATAGGAATTTCATATTTACTAAGATCAACAGCAATAATTCCATTAGGAATATCAGTAGTAGTGGAATTGTCGCTATCAGAGTTTCCGCATCCGGTTACTGCCAACATAGCGAAGATGGCAAAAATAAAAAATGATTTTTTCATAAAGTTTGTAAAATTAAAAAGTTGGTAAAATGCGTACATCCTGACTTATTCTCTGAAATGTTCACATAGATCCGTAAAGAAAGATGCACGTATATTTGCCTACAAACTTACATAAAATCTTCAATCACACATGTTTTCGGAAAATTTCGGCAAAGATCAATTACCAAGTTCAAATACCAATTTTTCGGCAAGCTCAAATACCAAAACGAGATTAAAATAAAAAAAGGGCGACAGAATTGCCGCCCTTTATAAAGTTCATTAACGATAATTTTCTTTCTTACCTTGCTATCATTATTTTGTTATGAATAGTTTTTGCTTCTGATACAATTGAAAGATTATAGCATCCAACTGCAAGAGATGAAACATTAACCCTCATATTGTTTGAGTTAATCTTTGCACGATAAACCTCTCTGCCCATCATATCTGTAATTGTAAGTTCTCCCTGTACAACTTGACTTAACGAAACTTCTACCATTTCATTAGAAGGATTTGGGAAAATAGAATTTACAGAAGTTGAATTCTCTTCTATTCCTGTGGGATTCACAACTATCAGGTCTTTGATTATCCCCGGTGCCGATAATCTATAAGAAGAATCACAGGTAGTACTGGTGCAACCACCTGCATCCGTAATAGTAAGGCATATTGCGTAATGCCCAGCCACAGAATAAGAATGTGTTGGATACGGCTGAGTGGAAGTGGTTCCATCACCAAAACTCCATAGATAGGTAAAAGGAGATTTACCTGTTACCGTTGGATAAATATACCACAGCAATGGATTTGGAGTGGCGCTACTATCTTTCGCTATAAATATGCCTGCGCTACAAGAAATAGAAGACGAAACAGTTACCGTAATCACTTTGGTACCAGAAACACAACAATTAACACATGCATTGGTAGCAGTTACTGTATAAGAAGTGGTGACTGTTGGTGCTACTGTAATAGAAGCGGTCGTAGCGCCTGTGCTCCATACATAAGATATATTCTTACAAGAATAGGCAGAGTCAACCGATGCAGTTAGTACTGTACTACCGCCTGTGGAAATGGTTGTATTTCCCGAAATATTAACAACAGGAGGAAGAGCAGGAACATTGGTAATGACCACTGTTCCGCAAAAAGCACTCTTGCAGAGATTTAATGAATCCCCCATCGTGAGACATACGGTGTAAGTTCCGATGTTTTGGTAGGTATGTGTAGTATTATTTACCCACTCAGCGCTTTGTCCGTCGCCAAAATTCCACCTATAATCACTTGCAGTTCCACCAGTTGAGGTGTTTGTGAAAGTAACCGCACCATTGTTCTCCGTAAAGGTGAACCCCGCCTGACAAGTAGAAAGAGTATTTACAACTATCAGGTCTTTGATTATCCCTGGTGCAAATAATCTATAAGAAGAATTACAAGTATTACTAGTGCAACTATTTGCATCCACAGTAGTAAGACATATTTCATAATGTCCGGCTACAGAGTAGCTATGTATTGGGAATGCTTCTGTGGATGTAGTTCCATCACCAAAACTCCATAGATAGGTAAAAGGAGCTTTGCCTGTTACTGTGGGATAGATATACCACTTTAATGGATCAATAGGAGCAACACTATCCTGTACTATAGTAACAGCGGCACTGCAAGCAGGCGGAGGAAGATTGATGATGCTGACGTTGTTGCAATAAGAACAACTTCCTGATCCGGTTGTAATCGTGAGGCATACCGAGTAAGTTCCTATTCCAGCATATTGATAAGTCGGATTTTGCAGAGCAGATGTGTTGCCATCTCCAAAATTCCAAACCCAAGATGTTGGATTTCCTGTTGACGCATCAGTAAAAGATACTGTTGTTGTATTTTGTTGCAACGAAAATAATGCATTGCAAGCAGGAGGAGGAGGATTTGTTGCATTAGTAATTACTATTGAATCACAAAAAGTACTAAAGCAAGTAGAATCAGCATTACTTATCATTAAGCACACTCCGTATGCGCCATTATACTGATAAGTATACGTAGAATTAACTCCAGAAGAATTAGCACTACCGCTACCAAAGGACCAAAAATAATTTGTAGCAGAAGTGGTTCCTGTTGAAGTGTTGGTGAATGTAACTTCTCCATTGTTCCCCGTTACATAAGAGAACCCCGCCGTACAATTAGATTGGGCGGATACTATACTCATTGCTTGCATTCCTGCAAGTGCCAGTGAGCATAAAAATAATCTTGTTTTCATTGTTTGTTTTTGCCAGATACTTTACTCTCTGGACTTTTTTTGTTTTTGTTTTTTGTTTTTGTTTTTGTTAATGAACTTTTCCCTTTACATTAGACAATACGAAAGAAGTATGCAAAAGGTTTGGTGATGATGAAAATATTTATTTTGTGCCGGATAAATTTATACATTTTGATAAAGAACGGGGATTAATGATTTTTGATTTGCATAATCAAAACTTCCTCGTTAATTTCAAATACATTCCCTGCCCTGCTGCCTCTGACAAAATCATGGAAGAAAAAAGATAATTATTAGAAATATGAAGAGAATAATATTTTGCAAAATCAAATTTCGCTTCCAATCCTGAATGCAAACGACCATAACCTCCATATCCGATGACATAAATAAATTTTATATTTTTTCTTTTTGTGCAAAAATGTAGTTTCATATAATAATAGGGCTTGGCAGATGCATTGAACCACCATGCCACTCCTTTCTCAAAAGAAAATTGTCTGCTGTATTTGGTTTGCGTACTAACACAAAGTACTGATGGCAAAAAAGAAGTGTATGCCTCTTTCCGAAATTTTGTGTTCCTGTCAATGATGCTGTCAATGTTGGGTTTGGGAAAAGTATTATTGCTGAGGTTAAAAATATCATTTACCTCAACTGCATCATAATGATAAGATGAATCTATAGAATAATGCAGTGATTTATTGTTCCATCGGATGAACCCGAAATCGTTCAGTTCAAATTTTATTTTTCCCAATTTTTGTAAAGAGATATATGGCATCTCATAAAAAAAATTTGTAGACAATCCCATTCCGTTCTGTGCAAAGAATTTTTGATGCAATGTATTGCTCTGCCGAATATCCATCGCCACATCAAAATCAATAAATAATCCGTTTGCATCAGTAAAGAGATTGGCTTTGTCAGATTTAATAAATATATTTTGCTCACCGTTCAAAAAGGAAAAAGCAAATCCATAATTTCCATGAAAGTAATCTCCTTCTTTTTTCATTCCGAAACAAAACTGCTGATAGCGCAGCATGTTAAAACGAAAGTTGCCCAAGTGTGCTGTATCACCGGCAAAAAGTTTATTACCATAAAACAAAATATCAAAAAAATTATCGCTGAATTTCATATCCAGATGACTTCTGTCAGAGAAAGAAAAATACCAGATTGTATTTTTATTTTTTTCAAGCAAGTGGAATGAATAAAGTAAGCCGATGTTTAATGCTCCTCCAAGACAATTTGTTCTTCTTAATTTTACTTGATTTTTTAAATCATCGTCTATAAAATTACCATTATAAAGAGCAGTAATAAAATTATTTGTAATTGCATTTGAATTAATAAATCCTTCTCCAAAAAGTTCAATGGATTGTTCTGCTTTTTTAGAATGCAAACTGTCTGATTCCTGTGAAAAAGATACGTTCGTCAAAAGAAATAAAACAAAAAACGAGAAAAATATTTTCTGATTATTTCTATTCATTTTTGCTAATGGTATAATTAAAATCACCGACAAGTTTTATATTCATCTGATAGAAACTATAAATCTTTACATAGTTCGGTTGTCCTGCAGTATTGAATTTTATTTTAATCATCATTCTGGAAGAGGTGCGCATCAATCCGAGTTTTTTTTCGTCAAACGGAATTGAAAGTTTCGTCAATCGTTTTCCTACTGCAACAAAGTTTGCATCAAGCGAAGGAGCAAGAATAATATTGGGAGTGCTGATGAGTGAATCAATAATGATATTATTACTGTTCATCAAATACAGTTGTGCAGTGGCAGCAAAAGGAAAACCGTTTTCAGCAAATAAAAAAAGAGTTCCGCCCTTAACATTATCTGCATTCGTACCCATCTGAAAATTCACTGTATCAGAAAGCGAAAGATTATTGGCGATAAGCGAAAGTGGAATTTTCATATCAAGTGTTGTATTCAATAGTTTGTTGTAATAAATAAAATCATTATTTCCCGAAATATTTCCAAGCGGATTTAATTCCAATCGTAACTGATAGGATAATTTATCAGGAAGATTTTCTATAAACTGCTTGATGTTTGAGTTATTAGAATTTATATCTGCTTTGTAAAGCGAAGGAGTTACTGCTCCATTATTATCCACGCTTCTGTTTATGTTTATCGCATTCCCAATCACAGAATTCGAAAGCGGAATAGTTGTGCCTGTGCGAGTGTTGATGGAAGAAAGATTTTTAATGGTAACACGAGCATCTGCTCCAATTCCATTTTCAATGTTAAGTTTAATATCCACATCTTTCAATTTCAATGTGCCGTCAGTGATATGATTGAAGAGCGAAAAAAAAGTGTTGTCAGGACCAATTGTAGTTACAGAATTTCCGAAATATCCTTTTGCATATTGCGGAACTATACCAGTAAACTTGTTGAGAATAATAATACTGTCTCCTGGTTCAATCGTCACTGACGAACAGGTTGGGCAAATAATAGCGCTGTAATTGGTAACTAATGTATTTATTTTATCGCCGTTAATTCCGGTAAAATTTATTTTGTACCCCGAAATATCAAAAATTCCGGAATAAATACCATCAACAGTAGCAGAGGCAGCAGGAATAGTTACTGTGGTATCAAAAGTATTTCCATAAATATCAACAGCACCGGGAATTTTGTAAGTAAAATCAACTTTCTCCTGTATCTGACTGCGAATGTTTAACTCCATCTTTCCGTTTCGGATAGTAGCATTGGTCAACTGCACATCATCAAAATCATATTTTATTTGTTGAATATTATTTGGCATTATCGGATTATTCGCGTTTAATGTGATTTGAAACCACGACCAGTAAATATTTTTAAGTGTAGTATCCGGAATATCAAATAATGTGTCAGACGAAAAAGAATACAGTTCAGTATGATAAACAATACCGAGTGAATTATCCGGGTTTTGATGAATAAGAGAATCAGGAATAATATTATTGATGGTGAGCGTAGATTTTATCAATGGCGACAATACATTTGTATCCCACGAAGGTTGATTGATTTCCTTGCGGCAGGAAGAAAGAGAAAAAAGATATAAGATATAAAGTATAAAGCATAAAATAAAATTCCTGTATGTCTGCAATTTATCTTTCATCATTTAATATATAAATTTCTTCTAAAAATCTTTTTTGATTTGTTACTCACTATCTTTGCAACGCAATTAAGAACTGAAACTGTTCGGGTACAAATCAATTATCTCCTTAGTTCGTCATGGCGGGATTGACCCGCCATCTCAATTTTATGCACGTTTGTTTTTTTTGATAATATAGAATGTGGAATGTGAAATGAAGAAAAATACAATAATTCCACATTTTGTTTTTAAATTCTGTTTGGCTTCGGAGTAAGATTATTTGAACGTTCATCCGAACGACTTTGACTATATCATGAGTGATTTTTACTTGCATCTTTCTACATAATCTGCTGCCTCAGGATATTCAAGTTCTTCGGCTTTTTTAAAATCTCTGCAGGCACTTTTTTTTTCGTTCAATTCCTGTTTCAGCAGTCCGCGTTTGAAATATGCAAGTCCTTCATCCGGTTTCAGACGAATTACATGGTCGTAATCATATAGTGCCTCTTTTGGTTTCTCTAACTTTTCGCGTGAATATGCTCTGAATAAATAAGCATCAGAATAATCGGCATTAAATTCAATTGCTTTTGATAAATCATCAAACGCCTGCTGATATTTTTTTAATTCAAAATAAGTTATGCCTCTGTTGAAATATACATCTTCGTTGCTGCGCGGAGATAATTTTATCGCTTTGTTAAAATCCTGTATTGCTAATCCGAATTTTTTGAATATGTAATAACATTTGCCTCTCAATATAAGATAGCGGACACTGTCAGGGCAAATCGTTATTGCTTTTTCAACATCTGCCATTGCCTGCTGATATTGATTGAGTTTAAAATTCGTAATAGCATCATCGTATATCTTAACCGCTTCCAACCAGCAGAAGTTATCACTAATCATTTCTCTTGCATTTGAATCTGATAAAATGGAGGCAAGTCCTAAATCAATACATCCTTCTTTTTTATTTTCAGAAATCCATTTTAACTTACCTCGCTCATAAAGTGCTTGAGCATAAACTGAATCTATCTTCAGAGCTTTATTCAGGTCTTCCATAGCTTCTGTATTTTTTCTGAGTGCCGAATATGAGATGCCACGATAACAATACGGCTTTGCATATTTTTTATCTATGAAAGGTTTTTCAGTATTTTTATTTGCTTTTTCAAAATCGCTCATCTTCTGATACGCATTGTATTTTTTAAAATACTTCTGAATTATATATTCGTTTTTCTTTATAGATCCTGAAAAATCTATAATAGCTGCCTGATGTTTACCTGCCCGCTGTTTTGATTTTCCGCTTTCAAACAAAGCATCCTGCTGTGCAAATGCTTCTCCCATTTTCCAAAAAAGAGGAGAGAAAAAACATAATGCAAAAAATAAAACGATGGAAATATTTTTAATCATAACTAAAAAATTATTGGATTGATCTGCAAATTTACAAATAGTAAAATTATTGTAAAAATTCTTAAGTTCAAGATGAATCGTAATACATAATGAACAACCCTGCGGCAAGCCACAGGGAATTATCAAGGGCAGTTCTAAAAATACAAATAAACGTCATTGCGAAGGAGGAACGACTGAAGCAATCTGTTTTTTCATGTAGAAATAGAGATTGCTTCCTGCTTCGTGCCTCGCAGTCGCAATGACGAAACTAATTTTTAGGACTGCCCATAATGAACAACCCTGCTGCAAGCCACAGGGAATTATCAAGTTTAATAGAACAAGAAAAAATATAATTTTTTTCTACTAATGAATTTTTTTTTAAATTTGTTGTACTTCAAATTTAAATTCAATTCTTTATGTTTTCCGAAAACAGCCACATGAATTTTTTTTATGTATGTTTTTTTATAGCGGCATTCATTTTTTCTTTTTTGCTCAATACTCTTTTTCTACGTTTCTCTCACACACTTGGAATCCGCGATAAAAAAGGAACTGTTATTCGGTGGGCAAGCACATCCAAGCCCGCATTAGGTGGAATTTCTTTCTATATTATTTTCCTGCTTTCTTTTACTTTTTACTCCATGTTTTTTCAACCACAAGAAATTCTTTTGAATAAAAAAATGTTAGGACTGATTAGTACTGCAACCATCGCTTTCCTGATGGGGTTGGCAGATGATGCTTACAATACTCGCCCTTTCTTAAAATTGTTTGTACAAATTTTTTGCGGCATTATTCTCTGTTATTATGATATTTATATCAATATCTTTCCAAGCATGCCATTAAATTACGGACTAACAATTTTTTGGGTAGTTGCCGTCATGAACTCCATCAATATGCTGGATAATATGGATGCTATTTCTTCCATAGTGGCTATTTGTAATTTTTCAACTGCTCTGATGCTTATTTATTTTTCTAACGAATTAAACAATATTCATTTTATTATTTTAATAGGAATGATTGCTTCTCTGCTGGGATTTTTGCGATTCAATTGGTATCCATCAAAATTATATATGGGAGATACAGGGAGCCAGGTTCTTGGGTTATTGCTTGCATCTTTCAGCATTATTTATTTCTGGAATGACTCCACTTCTAAAAGTGAAACCATTTCAGTAACCCGACAATTAGTAATTGTCGGATTAACCTTTCTTCTTCCTATCAGCGATACGTTGGCTGTAATCATTAACCGTCTGTTGAAAAAACGTTCTCCGTTCATTGGAGGGCGAGATCATACAACTCATCATTTATTTTTCAGAGGAGTTACAGAAAGAAGAATTGCTTTGCTTTTTGCTTTCCTTGGATTGTTTTCCTTATTTCTGGTATATATCATTAAGAAACATATTCCTGTATGGAACTACACGCACTTTTTTATTTTTGTAACTTACGGAGTAATTATTTTTCTCTTCCTGTTTATTATTACGCATCTCAAAAAGAATATTGTCAATGGGCATAAAAAATAAATTGAAAACAATATTTGTCAGAAGTAAAAAATATTGGGGCATGTTACTGATATTTTGCCTGATATTGCTTCCTGTGGAGTTCTTTATTTTTTCTACACAAAAAACAAAAGAAGATGAATTATATTGGAAATCTTTTCTTGCCAATTATAAAATTTTTGGAATGATAGTTCCCAAAAATCTGGAATTTGCCGGAGAAAAAGTTCCTGTAAATGATTTTACAGTAATAGAAAGTATGGAGCGCGAATTGCTGGTAAATACTTATTTCCAATCGCAAACAATAATGATGCACAAACGCTCCAATCGGTGGTTTCCGATTATAGAATCTATTTTATTAAAAAATGGAATACCTGATGATTTTAAATACATTGCCCTTGTAGAAAGTAATTTTACGAATGCTATTTCTCCGAGAGGAGCAACAGGATTTTGGCAGTTTATGGAAAGTTCAGCACGGCAATATAAATTAGAAGTTAACGATGAAGTAGATGAACGTTATCATGTTGAAAAATCTACCGAAGCCGCTTGCCGTTATTTAAAAGATGCCTATAAAACATTCGGTAACTGGACGCTTTCTGCTTCATCATATAATATTGGAATAGAAGGATTATCAAAACAATTAGATAAACAAAAGCATAATAATTATTATGACCTTTCGCTGAACGAAGAAACTGCCCGTTATGTTTTTCGTATTCTTGCCATAAAAGAAATTATCTCCCACCCAAAAAATTATGGGTATATTCTTCGGAAGAAAGATCTTTATCCTCCAATTCCCACATCAAAAATCAAAATAGATTCATCTATTACCGACCTTGCTGATTTTGCTTCCAAACAAAATATCAGTTACAAAATTTTAAAATACTTTAATCCATGGCTGAGAAAAAATACTTTGACAAATAAAGAAAAAAAAACTTATTTTTTTGATATACCCAATCCGGGATATAATGAAGATTATCTAAACAACTTGGCTTCTTCCGACAGTTCGCTTACCACAATCATTGATACAATTTCTACTTCTGCTGATAAAATTGTTGCTGCCGATTCATCTATCAATAAAATTATTCATGTCGTCTTAAAAGGCGAATCGTTCATGTCAATAGCAAAACAATATAACATTAGTGAAGAAAAACTTATGCAATGGAATATGTTCACAGAAAAATCTGAACTGAAAGAAGGACAATTTATTATGATTTTTGTTGAGAAGAAAAAATAATCTCACCGTACAAAACATACGCCCAATGATTTTACCAGATGCTGAAACTGAATTTATTGATGTAATCGGTGCCAGGGTGCACAACCTAAAGAATATTGATGTTTCTATTCCGAGAAATAAATTAGTTGTGTTTACCGGGTTGAGTGGCAGTGGAAAATCATCCCTTGCGTTTGACACCATTTATGCCGAAGGACAAAGACGATACATTGAAACTTTTTCTATGTATGCCCGTCAGTTTCTTGGTGAGATGGAACGGCCGGATGTGGATAAGATAACAGGACTCTCGCCTGTTATTTCTATAGAACAAAAAACAGTTAACAAGAATCCCCGCTCAACTGTCGGTACGATAACAGAAGTGTACGATTTTATGCGACTGCTGTTTGCTCATGTATCAGATGCATATTCATACATAACGGGAGAAAAGATGGTGCGTTATTCCGATGAACAAATTATTCAACTTCTTCTTGAAAAATTTTATGAAAAAAAAAATATTTATTCTTGCTCCTGTAATCCGTGCGCGTAAAGGACATTATAAAGAATTATTTGAACAATATCGCAAACAAGGTTTTCTGAAAGTTAGAATAGATGGAAAAATAACCGAACTGCAATATGGACTTCATGCCGACCGCTACAAAACACATAACATTGAAATATTAGTGGATGATGTTTGGATTACAAAAAAATCACTTCAAAGAATCAATGATTCTGTTGCGCTGGCAATGCGTTATGGAAAAGGTACAATCTTTATTTTAGAAGGGACGGAAAATTCCGAGACCCTTCATTACTTCAGTCGGTTATTGATGTGCCCGACATCAGGAATTTCTTACGATGAGCCACAGCCGAATACTTTTTCTTTTAACTCACCTTATGGAGCATGTCCCAAATGCAATGGACTCGGGCAAGTAAACGAAATTGATATTCATAAGATTATCCCTGACATGCAAAAAAGTATAGCAAAAGGTGGTATTATTCCCATAGGAGAATATAAATCAAATTGGATATTCCGTCAATTGGAAGCAATTGCAAATAAATATCATTTCTCGCTTAACGACCCAATTAAAAAAATTCCTGAGCATGCTATGAATATTATTCTCTATGGCTCAGATGAAATATTTAAAATAAAAAACGATGCGGACAGTAATGCCTATAATTATTCTTTATCGTTTGAGGGTGTGGTGAATTTTCTTATTCACCAGAATGATGAGAATCTAACGCCTTCTTTGAACAAATGGATTTGTGAATTTATGAATGAAGTGAATTGCCCGGAATGTAAAGGCACAAGAATGAAAAAAGAATCCTTGCATTTTAAGATTGATGGAAAAAATATTTTCGAAATTTCTTCTATGGGAATTTCGGAACTAAAAAAATGGTTTGACAATTTGGAAGAACGATTAAACGAAAAGAAAAATCAAATTGCAAAAGAAATTCTTAAAGAAATCCGAAAACGAATTCAGTTTTTGCTGGATGTGGGATTAGATTATATTTCACTTGACAGGAGCGCACAAACACTTTCGGGGGGCGAGTCGCAACGTATCCGCCTTGCCACACAAATTGGTTCTCAATTAATAAATGTTCTTTACATTTTGGATGAACCGAGCATCGGATTGCATCAGCGGGATAATGCACGACTTATCCATGCATTAAAAAATCTTCGCGACCTCGGTAATTCAGTAATTGTTGTGGAACACGACAAAGAAATTATTCTCTCCTCAGATTATATTGTTGACATTGGACCCGGTGCAGGATTGCACGGAGGCAAAATTGTTGCTGCTACTTCTGTCGAAAATTTTATTAACGGAAATATTTCTTCATTAACGGCTGACTATTTGACAGGACGAAAAGAAATACCTGTTCCGATACGCAGGATGGGAAGCGGAAAATTTTTGACATTGAAAGAAGCAAAAGGCAACAACCTAAAAAATCTTACCGTTAATTTTCCACTCGGAAAATTTATTTGTATAACCGGTGTTTCTGGTAGTGGAAAATCTTCTCTTATCAATGAGACGCTATATCCCATCCTAAGTAATCATTTTTATCGTTCTAAACAAAAGCCGCATCTATATTCTTCTCTAAAAGGAATTGAGCATATAGATAAAGTAATTGAAGTAAATCAGTCGCCTATCGGCAGAACACCACGTTCAAATCCTGCTACTTACACAGGAGTTTTTTCTGACATCCGAAATCTTTTTTCACAAATCCCAGAAGCAAAAATTCGCGGATACAAAGCAGGAAGATTTTCTTTCAATGTAAAAAGTGGGCGGTGCGAAGTATGTCATGGAGCAGGGGTTCGCATAATAGAAATGAATTTTTTGCCTGATGTTTATGTGAATTGCAAAACATGCGAAGGAAAAAGATATAATCGTGAAACACTTGAAGTGCGATACAAAGGAAAATCAATCAGCGATGTATTGAACATGACTATTGAAGAAGCCGCAGTTTTTTTTGAAAATATTCCTTCAATCATGCAAAAAATAAGAGCAGTAAAAAATGTAGGACTTGGTTATATCACGCTTGGACAATCATCTGTAACGCTTTCGGGCGGAGAAGCACAACGGGTGAAACTTGCTACTGAACTGGCAAAAAAAGATACGGGACAAACACTTTATATGCTTGACGAACCAACTACTGGTTTGCATTTTGAAGACATTCGCATCCTGCTTGATGTGCTGAACAAACTTGTGGATAACGGAAACACAGTGATAATGATTGAACATAACATGGATGTAATAAAAGTAGCAGACCATATTATTGACATGGGACCTGAAGGAGGCGAAAAAGGCGGAACTATTGTTTGCCAAGGAACACCGGAGGAAATAATTCATAGCGAAAATTCTTATACAGCAGAATATTTAAAGAAAGAAATAGATATGATTCCTATGATGCAAAACTAAAAATGAGTATTTATTGTAATTTTGTTAAAAATATTTTTCATGGATAACAAAGAAGAACGTATCCGCAAAGCATTATCCAGCAAGAGTTGGAGCGATATCAAATCCACGGACTCATGGCAGATTTTCAAAATTATGTCGGAGTTTGTGGAAGGTTTTGAAAAAATGGCGCGCATTGGTCCTTGTGTTTCGGTGTTTGGTTCTGCCAGAACAAAACAAGGAACAAAATATTACGAACTTGCCGAAGAAATTGCTTTCAAACTAACATGCAATGGGTACGGTGTTATTTCAGGCGGTGGTCCGGGAATTATGGAAGCAGCAAACAAAGGCGCACAAAGAGGAGGTGGAAAATCTGTTGGGCTGAATATTGAACTTCCTTTTGAGCAAAAATCTAATGCTTTCATTGATACAGATAAACTGATTAGTTTTAAATATTTTTTCGTGCGCAAAGTCATCTTCTTGAAATATTCTCAGGGATTTGTTGCATTGCCGGGCGGGTTTGGTACATTTAATGAACTCAGCGAAGCAATTACTCTCATTCAGACAGATAAAATTGCTCAGTATCCTATCATTTTTGTTGGTGTTGAATACTGGAAAGGATTGATTGATTGGTGGAAAGACAAAGTACTCCCGGAAGAAAATATTAGTGCTAATGATTTTAATTTTTTTACGATAGTGGATAATGCAGATGAGGTTGTAAAAATAATCAATGAGTTCTATTCAAAGTATATGCTGAAACCAAACTTCTAATTTAATTGGTATTTAAGGGCGGTTCCAAAAATTGGTTTCGTCATTGCGACTGCGAGTCACGAAGCAGGAAGCAATCTCTATTTCTACATGAAAAAACAGATTGCTTCAGTCGTTCCTCCTTCGCAATGACGTTTATTTGTATTTTTAGAACT
>JAZDJJ010000137.1:0-26576 GCA_043804035.1 Bacteroidota bacterium | reverse complement strand
TTGTTCTATTGTTCTATTGTTCTATTGTTCTATTGTTCTATTGTTCTATTGTTCTATTGTTCTATTGTTCTATTGTTCTATTGTTCTATTGTTCTATTGTTCTATTGTTCTATTGTTCTATTGTTCTATTGTTTTCAGGATTGAAGAGCGGATGGAATTCTCCGTCATTTATTTTTATCCTAATACTCCATATCCCCATTGTGATACATCAAAAAGGATTTATGGAAAAAATATATGCAAAAAAATTTTAATCTGCCAATATCCCGCACTGACGCAAGACACATGTTAGCAATAACAGGGGGCGACAAATAACAAAGACAGAATACTAATCGCAGATAGTAATAAATCCATCTTTACCATTGTAAGTAAAATGCCAATGTTGCATAATATCTCGTCCAATCAGACAATCAATTCCTTTTAATGGACAAGACGCAACAGACACTTGTTTACCTCGACCCCACGGAAACATAAACCAACAATAATATACAGGACGACTTTGTTCATCTTGAACAGAAGTAATGTTTCTAAATCCCGTTTGGACAAGTTGTAACTGTTCGGCAATCTTCGGTGAAATAACACAAGACGATGCACCGGTATCAATAAGTGCATTCACTTCAACCTGTGGGACAGTTTTTCCTTCCTTGGTTAATTGGTCAATGACACTTTTGGGATGAGTAATAATGACAGGAACCACTGCTCCTTTTCGTGACAAAACTATATTTGCAGGGACAGGTACAAGAATTTTTTTACCGTCCTTTTCTATTTCGGCTCTATCTTGAAATCCAAAAGTATTTATCATAATTCAGCAAGCATTAAAAAATTTGTTGGTTCATTTTCCAGCATTTCATAGACAAGAAAATCTCCGGTTGTACCATAGGTTGTGACACCGGTTTCTGCTGCTGCTTCATAGGTATCAAACGAACCGACAACTTGTTGCTCATAGACAAGAATAAATTTATTCCTGTATAAGTTCAATAAGGACTGCTTATTGCTGACTATGTAGTCATAATTCTTTTTTAAATTTACTTCGTTTGCCATTGTATAGTTTAATTTTAATGGTTGTAAATATAAGACAAATTTACAATATTCAATAAATCGTTAATGTCATTTTCGCTTATAACGAGTACAGGTCGTGTCTTGCCTTGTTCTGAACCAATGACCGGATCAAGCACTGCTTTATAAATGGTCCACTTTTTTATACTCATAATGTCTCACTATCAATTGCATTAAAGTCGTCATTGATTTCTTTAATGTCAGCATTAAACAATGGGTCAACAGAAGCTAGTTTAAGTAATTCATATTTTTTTGATCTATTATCAACCGAGTCGTTTACTATTACAAGTACTTGTTTCTTGTCTTTAAAGCTGTCCGGCAACTTTATTAGTAATTGATTGTTGATTACGTTACAAATTTGTCTTATGGTCATATTCTTTTTTTTACAAACCTACATGAAATTTTAATTACACATATTTTCGGCATTTCGGCAAGCTCAATGTCCGAAGTTCAAATACCAATATTTCGGCAAGCTCAATACGAGAACGGGATAAAAATCAAAAAGGAGTTATGGAAGAAATATATGCAATTATTTTCAATCTTACCAATTACCCCGCGCTGACGCAAAACCCGTGTTATGCACTGTTGCATTATCAAGTAACTTTTATATGATATCCTTCAAATTCTAATTGAAATTTTATCTTTGCTTTCAATGCGTTAAATACTTTGATAATTGTATTCAATGTTACATTACCAGTGCGACTCTCAAGTCTAGAGATTTGAGCTTTCTGTACTCCGATTATTTTCCCTAATTGCTCCTGGGATAAGTTTCTTTCTAAACGAGCTTTTTTTATGAGTTCACCGATAATGTCCATCTGAAGTTCATATTCATAGACATCGCGTTTCTTGGTGCCAATTTTACCAATGAGATCATCTTTGATCTCATCAATGCTATACTTCTTTAGTTTCGTTTTCATATTTTTTTATTTATATGTTTCAAAATATAATTTCATTATTCGTTTTGCTTTTTCAATTTCTGCCTTGAGAACTTTGTCTCTTTTCTTAATGAACCCATGAGTACAGATTACCAATGTTCGGATATTGTTTCTTTTGTCCCAAAATGCTAAGAGCCTATATTGCATTTTCTTTACTTCCGCTCTGAATTCCCAAATATCCGCTTCTAATTTCTTAAACAGTTTCGGATCATTCAATTGACTTGCTTTGTCAATGTTATAGATAAGTTTCTCTCTGGCCTTAATATCTATGACAACAAGAAACTCCCTCGCGTCTCCTAAAAATTCAATTTCAAATTTTGTAATCATTTTGCAAAGATAATGGAAGTTTCTATATGACGAAACTTAATTTTAATTTTTTTACAATTTTGCCTAACTTGTTTATCACTTCACCTTTGTGGTGATTTATTCATCGTTTCTGGGTAGATTGCTACACCTTTTGTACTCAATCATACAAATAGAAATCCTCTGTAGGATTCTTTTTATTCTTATGACTTACGCACAAACCTACATGAAATTTTTAATTACACATATTTTCTGCAATCGTTCAAATACCAATATTTCGGCAAGCTCAATACGAGAACGGGATAAAAATCAAAAAGGAGTTATGGAAGAAAAATAATCATTGTTTCATTGTTAACAATGTAGCAATGTAGCAATGTAGCAATGTAGCAATGTTTCATTCCACTCTTTTTATTGCCCAACCACTACCATCAGCAAGTTTGCCAGAGAGATATTTTACGTATGGAAATTTTTTCATAATGTAGCGACAGATACGAGTGGGGGTTGCATATCCTTTCCATTCTTCTTTTATGATGAACAACGATTCTCCTACACACAAATTGATGATGGCTCTGTAAAACTGCGATGAACGCCCTGTGCCTTTTATAGGCATTTGTTCAAATTCTTCTGCACTTAATTTTTTCATTTTATTACTTTGTTTTTTTCCAAAGTTTGAAATTTTTGGGGGAGTTTAAAATTTAATAATGGGCGGTTCTAAAAATACAAAAAACATTTAACCACGAAGGTCACCAAGAAATCACAAAGTTCACAAAGCATTGATTTTATTGAGTTCTTCGTGTGCTTTGTGAAATGACTTTGTGTGCTTTGTGGTTAAAAAATCAATTTTTGGAACCGCTCTAATGTAAAAACAAGCAAAAAACTTTAATTTAGATACATTTATTTTATCTAACCCTGATCTAACATTATCTAAACCTGAACTAACTTGAATTAAACCTGAACTAACATTATCTAAACCTGAACTAACATTATCTAACCCTGAACTAACATTATCTAAACCTGAACTAACATTATCTAAACCTGAACTAACATTATCTAAACCTGAACTAACTTGAATTAAACCTGAACTAACTTGAATTAAACCTGAACTAACCTGAATTATAATTGAATTTTATGCAAAAAAAAGAGGATTTTTCATCCCCTTTTCTTAGTGGTGTTGACTTTTTTTAGTAAAAATTATGGTAAGTTTTCAATGTCCGCAGGTAATTGCAAAACAATGAAACAATATTATGCAATTGGAGCTGGAGGCACAACACCCTCCTCCTCCTGCCCTTGTTCGTCAAATAATGTTTTCAAATCATCAACAACAGAATCGGATCCTGCCACACCATTTTCTGCACCTTTTTTTGATGTATCGTAAAATTCACGAAACCATGCATACGCTTCTGAGCCGGCCACCTGTTGCAAATCGCCATAAATTTCAATTATTTTTTTTAGTTGCGGAAGATATCTTTCTAACTGGTCAAATAAAATAAAGTCATTAGTCGCATCCGCTAATGATCCTTTAAATCCACTAACCAAAACGGGATTGGTTGGTGCATGGACGAAAATTGCACGTTGCACATAAGGATACCTTCTGTTATCAATGTTAGTCATTGCAACTCTATCTTCTTTGGTTAAATTGATTTTTACAGGCAGATTTGTGATTAGTGCATCAATGGCTCCCTGTATAGCCGTTTGCTGTGCTGTTGCCAGCGTTGAATTTACTGCATTTAATAACATAATAATAAAAATTTAGTTGATAAATATTTGAATGATTCTTTTTACAAAAATACTTTAAAAAATGAAATGACTAATAAAAATTTAGTTGATAAATATTTGAATGATTCTTTTTACAAAAATACTTTAAAAAATGAAATGACAAATAAAAATTTAGTTGGTAAATATTTGAATGATTCTTTTTACAAAAATACTTTAAAAAATGAAATGACAAATAAAAATTTACGATTGGTGATTAACGAAAATAAATAATAATTCGGATTAACTCTGCACATATCCATATCCGTAATCATATTTATATTTTTTATAGTAATATCTGGAGTATTTCGGTTTTACATTATTCAGGACAAAAGCAAATCCGTTTATCTTATTATCCAAAATCATGTTATGTGCAAATTCCACTCCTTCCTTTGCGCTGATCTTAGTGTTCAGAATAAACAAATTCACATCCGAATATTTCATCAGCAGCAATGCATCCGAAATAATTCCAAGCGGAGGTGTATCCACCACTATATAATCATATTTCTTCCGGGCAAGTTCAAAAAGTTTCCTTAGATTATCACTCATAATCAGTTCTGATGCATTCGGAGGAGTTGGACCTGATAATATCACATCTAAATTTTCTACAGAAGTATTAGTGATAATTTCTTCGTAAGCCGACTTTCCAACCAAATAAGAACTCATTCCAACTTCGGAAGTTATATTTAATGCTTTGTGAATTTTTGGCTTATGCAAATCCATTTCAACAATCAAAACTTTTTTTCCTCCCTTAGCAAGAATCACTCCTAAATTAATAGAACAAAAAGTTTTTCCCACACTTGGACGATTTGAAGTAATGAGCACAATTTTGCATTTTATATCCGGCGCCATGTAATCAAGATTGGTACGAAGCAAACGAAAAGATTCTGTAATAAAAGAACGTGGGTTAACATCCACAATCATATAGGAATTTTTCGCTTCTTTAGCATGAAACACTTCGCCAAGAACAGGGAAATTTGTCTCTTCCCGAAGTTCTTCCATCTTATTAATTTCTGAAAAGAAAAATGCCCGAATAAACATAATGAAAATAGCAATAATGAAACCTCCGCTGAGAAAGGAGTAAAAAATTTGATTCTTGTCAGGTTTAATAATCCCTATGGAATGAGCCGTTTCAATAACAGATACATCAGATACAATACCTGCCCTTGCAATAACAGTTTCGGCTTTTTTTTCAAGCAGATACATATACAGTTTTTCATTCACTGCTAATTTACGATTGATATTAAGAATTTGTCTTTGGTTGCGTGGTACTCCTTTCAATAATTTTTCATAATAAGTAATTTCTCCATCCAGAGAACGAATTTTTTCCTGTATGGCATTGTCAGAGTTTACAAGGTATTTTAGAATATCATTTCTCAAAAATTCTATTTTATATTCTTTTTCTTTTACCACCATGCTTTTTTCGGTCGTAGTAAATAATGTACTGTTAATTTCAACCTGCAGATTGTAAAGTTCCTGAATAGATTTTTGCAGATAAGCGTCATTTTCTTCTATATACAATGCAGGAGGAAGCAGGTCTTTATTAAGATTTGAAGTGATGTAATTTTTAAGATAAGTAATAGATTTTAATTGCAATTCAAGGTTGCGTTTGCTGATTTCGTAGGTGGTAAGGTTTGAAAAATAAATTTCTTCTTCTTTAGTAAGATTAAGAATTGCTTTTTGTTCTTTAAAATTTTCAAGCAGATTTTCAATGAAATTCAAACTGTCGGTAACCTCTTCTATTTGCCGGTTAATGTAACCAATAGTGTTTTCATTAATCTTAATTTTTGTTTTCTGGGAATTATCCATATATACTTTTGCCAGGGTATCCAAAAATTCTACGGCTCGTTCAGGACTTTCATCTTCCACAGTTACCTCCATAATAGCCGTCCAATCTAAATTCTTCACATCCAAAATGCTTTTGTATTTGTAAAGCAAATTATTCTGGTCGTGAACAACAAACTGATAAGCAATTTCTTTCAAGGAAAAAATAGTAGAATTATTGATGGCATTGGATTTAAGAATATTGAAATAAAAATCTTTATTAATAATTGGCTCACCAAAACGATGGACTTCTATTATTTGCTGTTCATCACGTTCAAAAGTGATTTCAAATTTTTCTGTATTTATTATTTTAAAAGTAAACGGGTATTCATAATATTGGGCGGAATATATTTTTGCCTCAACAAAAAATGGAGTTCCGGAATACATTTCGAGAGTTTGGAGCCGGCCAATAATAAAATATGAAACCTCTAATTTTAATTTAGCGATAGTTTGTGCTATGGTATTGACAGAAGTAATGACCATTTTTTCGTTCGCCATCTTTTCATAGCCCAAATACTGTGAACCATATAATCCTAAACTTTGGTAAATATCCTGCTGATAAGAGTATGTTTCAGTATTTTTTAAAAGAAATTGTGTCTTAGCTGCAAAAATTTTAGGAAGCTTGTATGAATAAAAAAAAGCGGATGCTGCAGATAATATCAGCACAATAAAAATAATATACCAATTATTCAGAAAAAAGAACCAAGCCCTTTTTACATCCTTTGTGTCAAGAATACTGTTGGTTTTAGAAATCATATTGGTATGATAGAGAATAACAAACGTACATAAATTTTTCAATTACACATATTTCGGCAAGCTCAATACAAGTATTTTTCGGCATTTCGGCAAGCTCAATGTCCGAAGCTCAAATACCAAAACGGGATAAAAATCAAAAAGATTTCCGTCTTGAAGAACAAACAGAATTACTAACTCCGTCATTTATGGCGGAGGCTACCTGTCGGCAAGATATGACGGCTTTAGCCATAACTTTTGAAATGACATATAGTTGTTTTTTATCAGGGCTGAAGCCCGTTGTATTATTTTGTTTCTTCTCCGCCATAAATGGCGGAGTTAATTTGGCATATAACCATTACTAACCACCCGAACTATCAATCACAAAAAATTGCATTAGAGATTTAATGGTAAGTTTTTACTACTTGAATTTACCGATGGATGAGATAATTCTTACTTTTTTTTAACCTCTGCAATAGAATTATCGTAGCAAATATAATAACCACCTTTTTGAAGTGTTGTAATATCTATTCTTGTTCCGTATCCTTTTTTTATGATAGAGCCATAAAAATTATATATTTCGTAGAGAGTTTCGCGGGAGAAATTAATAGTTTTATTTTTTAAAACAGAAAATATACATAGGGGTGTGCCGGAAATTATTTTTACTTCATAAGATACTTTTGTCCGATAACCAACTTGTTTTACTCTGAATTTATTTTCTCCCGAGTGAAATGCAGAAACCTGAAATGAATAATTATGTTCCTCTGGTGTACCAACGCCTTGCACTTCTCCAACATAAACCCATTTATTCCATCGGAACTGTTCAATAAAATATGGGAGAGGTCCGCTTTCATTTTTTACTTTCCATGTAATTAATCCATTATTGGACATATTCATAGTTACAATCTCAAAAGAGGGAATTGGTTTTAATGCATCAGGATTCAGGATGCGTGGAGGAGCGCATCCATCTTTATGAAAAATCTTGATATCTATATCCTGACCATATTTTAATTGAAGTTGCTCCAAGTCAATTTCAAATGCAGTAGAATTAATTTCATCATTGGTAAGTTTATTATTAACGTATATAGCATATACGCAATACCCCACTCCGAAAGAAGTGTAAGCATTTTGAACATAAATATTTTTGTTCTGATATTTTCCTTCAACAAGGATAATTCCAGCATGAGAAATATATAAACTGCTGAAAAAAATTATCAGATATATGCTAATAGTTTTCATAAAAAATAAAATTAATTATTTCAAAATTAAAAAATATTTAATTTAAGTTTGAAGCACAACAAAATTAGAAAAAATTTCTTTGAGAACGAACAAATATAATTTTTTCTATGACAACTTCTGAACTTTAATAACTGATGTTACGTAGAATTAAATAAAATTTTTTGATTTCAAATTTATTTTTATAAAATGATTTGGGTTCTTTATTAAAGTTAATCAGATAACCAATACGGGTGACTATCATTTCTCATTTGTGTTTTGGTGGCTATTTGATAAACCCTGTCAAAATTTGTTTTTTTAATGAAACCTCTTTGTTTTTCATCAGCGAAACTCTGCTATTTTCGGTAAGATCAATACGAGTTTGCATAAGTCCTAATGTTATTTTTTTAATTGAAATTTGATAACGGCAATTTTTGGAACCGCCCTATGGTTAAGGATATTTTTTTGTAAATACATTTTTTATTCTTTCACAAATTTTTTTACTGCAATACTTTCTTCTGTCTTCATTTTTATAAAATACATTCCGCTTGGTAATTCTGAAATATCAATAGTTGTTTTATTATTGTTTGCTGTAAAGGTTTTTGTCAACTGTCCTTGAATATTTAAAATTTCTATTTCTGATTTTTGCGGAGTTTCTATTGTGAGTTTATCTGCGGCAGGATTAGGGAAAATGATAAAATTGTTTTCCGTTGTAATATCAGCAATACCACTACATATTGTAAATGTAATGTTAATAGTATCTTTATTAGCACAGCCATTGCTGTTAATAACATTAACAATAAATTGTTTTACACCTAACCCAATACCTATAGTATCAACTTTTATTGTTTGTGTTGTCGCACTATTTGACCATAGATAAGAAGCAAATCCTGTTCCTGCATCCAGATTGAAGGAAGTACTTGCGCAAATAGTTGTATCATTCCCAATATTTATAGTAGGCGAAGAATTTACGGTAACTACAACATTATCGGTTGCCGAACAACCATTAATATTGGTAACAGTAACCGTGTATGTAGTTGTGGTAGTAGGTGAAACAGTAATGGGAGCCGTTGTAGCATTTGTACTCCATAAATATATATCGCCACCGCTTGCTGTTAATACAACACTCTGTCCCTGACAAATTGTTTTATCTATTCCTGCATTGGCAATACACACCATTTCGGATAACGGTCGCTTCCAAATGCCATTACCATAAGTTCCTGCAAAAATATTGCTACCGTTTATAGCTAACGAACGAATATTTAAATTTGTCAAACCGTTATTGAATGCAATCCAACTGTTTCCATTATTAGTTGATAAAAATACGCCACTACCAGTTACCGCAAAAATATTTGTACCATTTATGGCTAATGAAGATATACTAGTATTTGTTAAGCCATTGTTGACCGCAGTCCAACTACTTCCATTGTTGGAAGATAAAAAAACACCATTTCCAGTCGTCCCCGCAAAAATATTGCTCCCACTTGTGGCTAATGACGCGATACAACCTGTATTTGTCAACCCATTATTAACCAAGGTCCAACTGCTCCCATTATTTGAAGATAGAAAAATTTCGCCATTAGCAGGAACCATACCACCTCTACCCGCAGTTCCTGCAAAAATATTTGTACCACTTATAGCTAATGAAGAGACATATATATCTGTCAAACCGTTATTGATTGCCGTCCAACTACTTCCATTATTAGAAGATAAAAAGATACCACCACCAAAAGTTCCCGCAAAAATATTACTTCCACTTATGGCGAATGAATGGATTTCTAAACTTGTCAAACCGTTATTGACTGCCGTCCAACTACTTCCATTGTTGGAAGATAAAAAAATACCACCATTATAAGTTCCCGCAAAAATATTGCTTCCACTTATAGCTAATGAACGAATATTTAAATTTGTCAAACCGTTATTGATTGCCGTCCAACTACTTCCATTGTCAGTTGATAAATACACACCTTTGCGGCCAGTTCCTGCAAAAATATTTGTACCACTTATGGCTAATGATTGGATATATGTATTTATTAAGCCAGTATTGAACGCAGTCCAACTGTTCCCGTTGTTGGAAGATAAAAAGGTACCACCATTATTAGTTCCTGCAAAAATATTGCTACCGTTTATAGCTAACGAAATGACATATATATCTGTCAAACCATTATTGACTGCAGTCCAACTGCTTCCATTGTTAGTTGATAAAAACACGCCATTCCCAGTTCCCGCAAAAATATTTGTACCACTTGTGACTAATAGGTCTATACATGATACTGTCAAACCAGTATTTACCGCAGTCCAATTGTTCCCATTGTTAGTTGATAAAAAAACACCCCCATTATTAGTTCCCACAAAAATATTACTTCCACTTATGGCTAATGAGTGGATATTTGTATTTGTCAAACCGCTATTGATCTGTGTCCAACTACTTCCATTGTTAGAAGACAAAAAGATACCATCACCCCAAGTTCCCGCAAAAATATTTGTATCGCTTATGGCTAATGAATAGATATTAGTATTTGTTAAACCGTTATTTACCGCAGTCCAACTACTTCCATTGTTAGTTGATAAAAACACGCCACCACCACCAGTTCCCGCAAAAATATTTGTACCGCTTATGGCTAATGATTGGATACGAATACTTGTTAAGCCGTTATTGACAGCAGTCCAAGTACTACCATTGTTAGTTGATAAAAACATGCCATTATGATCAGTCCCCGCAAAAATATTTGTGCCACTTATGGCTAATGAATGGATAAACATATCTGGCAAACCGCTATTGACCTGTGTCCAACTACTTCCATTGTTAGAAAACGAAAACACACCACCATCAGTTCCTGCAAAAATATTTGTATCGCTCATGGCCAAACACCGTATGTTACCACCATAAGGACCATTTGTTTGTTGCCATTGGGCGTTGGCAGTGAAAAGTGAAAAGTGAAAAGTGAAAAGCAAAAAGATTGCTTTCATTGCATTTGTTGATAAGAATATTTTTTTCATAAAAATTCCTCCTTGTTTTTAAATTGTTAATTGTTAATGGTTACTTGTTATTCGTAAATATTAAATCAGAACTTACGCAAGAAATATCACGAAAGCCAATTTTTTAGTAGATTTTGCAGAGGGACATTTATAAATTTTCAACAATTTAAAGGGTTTGCGTAAGTCCTATGATTATTGATTATTGATTACTTGTAGTGAGCGAAGCCGAACTATTGATTATTGAAGTTACTTGCTCTATTTTCTATTTCCTATTTTCTATTTTCTATCGCACATTTGTGCTATGCCATCATGAAAGTTATTTGCCCTATCGCACATTTGTGCTATGCCATCATGAAAGTTATTTGCCCTATTTTCTATTTTCAATTTTCTATTTCCTATTTTCTATTTTCAGTTTTCTATTTCCTATTTTCTATTTTCTATTTTCAATTTTCTATTTCCTATTTCCTATTTTCTATTTTCAGTTTTCTATTTCCTATTTTCAATTTTCTATTTTCTATTTTCTATTTTCTATTTTCAATTTTCTATTTCCTATTTCCTATTTCCTATTTCCTATTTTCAATTTCCTATTTTCAATTTTCTATTTCCTATTTCCTATTTTCTATTTTCTATTTTCAGTTTTCTATTTCCTATTTTCAATTTTCTATTTCCTATTTTCAATTTTCAATTTTCAATTTTCAATTTTCAATTTCCTATTTCAAAATTACTAATTTATCTATTGCTATCACTTTCCCGTTTTGAATAACCCGATACATATAAATACCGTTGGGTAATTGTTGTTGTGCGACAAAGATATATTTATTTTCCGGATTTAATATCTCGCTAAATATTTTATGTTCTGCAACATTTAACACATAGTGGACAAACCAAGAGGAGAGATTGTGTTTTGTCTACGTTAAGTATGACAAAAGTTTTTTATTGTATCCACAAAACATTTCACTTTCTTTTTTTCAGTATCAGGATATAATCCGTGCCCAAGGTTGGCAATGTGATGTGAAGGTCCGAAAGCACGAAGCATTTTTTTAGTTTCTTCTTCTATAACAAAAAAATCTCCATAGAGCAAACAAGGGTCGGCATTACCTTGCAAGACCTTATTTAAGCCAATGAGTTTACGTGATTCTTCAATCTTCATTATCCAATCAAGACCAATTACTTCACAATTGAGTTTTGAAAAATCTTTTCGTGCAAAGTAAGCACCTTTGGCAAAAACTATTACAGGGATTGAAAGTTTAGAAATCTCGTTGCAGATTTTTTCAATATAGCAGAGAGAAAATTCCTTGTACTGTTCGGGAGATAAAATTCCAGCCCACGAATCAAAAATCTGAACCATGTTTACTCCTGCTGAAATTTGTGCTTTTAAATAGTTAATTGAACTATGAGTAATTTTTTCAAGGAGGGAGTGAGCAAGTTTCGGTTCTATGTGTAAAAATTTTCTTGCCTTGGAAAATGTTTTGCTTCCCATACCTTCAATCATATAAGCAAAAATTGTCCATGGCGCACCGCAAAATCCGATGAGTGGCACACTGTTATTTAATTTTTTCTTCGCAAGTAAAATTGCATCAATCACATAATTTAATTCTTCTCCGCTTGTAATTCTTAATTTATCAATATCATTTTTTGTCTGAATTGTTTTTTCAAAATACGGACCTTTTGTTTCTATCATTTGATAAGGAAGTCCCATCGCTTCGGGAATAACAAGAATATCTGAAAAAATTATTGCAGCATCCACTCCGAAAATGTCAACCGGCTGAACTGTAACTTCGGCAGCAAGTTCTGGTGTTGTTAAAAGTTTTTTAAAACTTCCTGCCATTTGTCGCACTTCCCTATATTCCGGCAACACTCTTCCCGCCTGACGCATGAGCCATACAGGAGTTCGCTCAACTTTTTCGCCGCGAGCAGTGCGAAGAATGAGATCATTTGATAACACAAAACAAAGATATTTTTACTGTACAGTAAATTCCAATTCTGCTGCTTCTAATTCTTTCTGACTACCAAAGTCAAGAACAGTCATTGCATTGTATTTGCCTTTTTCCATTTTGCCGGGAATTGAAAAATCAAGAGTGCGTTCTTTCTTTGGGAAAACAGTAAATGTTTTTAAGGATATACGTTCATTCTTTCCTGTAGAAAGATTGGTGAGTTCTATATATGATTTACAAAAGCCCATTCCATCGCCTGTATTCTTAACATGCATTGATACATATTTATTTGCTGTATCATAATTGAAAGTAAAATTGGTGATTTCCACTTTATTGATTTTTACATTGGGAGGATTTTGATAGATATAAACTCCAAAACCGTAAGTGGGAATAACTCCCATCACTATATTTTTATCGCCGTTAGCCGGAGGAACAATATAATCGCGGTCAATCACTTTGTCAATCATCAATAAAGCACAAAGTGCGCGATAGACAGAATCTTCATCAGGAAGAGAAACGGTAATAGCCACTTTCTTTTTTTCTCCCGGTTTTAGTTCAATATAATTAGGTGCAGCAGTAATCCATTTTGTTAATCCATAATCACTATTTTTCCCGATAGGAATTTGCTCAATGGCACCAGAATTATTCATTGTGAAATCAGAAAAAGACAATTTGAATTTATTTTTTTTATAGGTGTCGTTAGTGATGGTAACATATTGTATGTTGGTATTACCCGGCTTTACTCTATAAAAAAGCATAGAAGGTGCAACAGCAACACCCAAATCAGTAATGCCACCCTTGCGTATTGTGTCTAACATTGGAACAATATAATCACGGCGGATGGTATCAGGAACAGTAGAAGTAATAACCGATTTTGAAATATCGCTTTTTGTTGTATCGGGAGCAGTAGAAGTAATAACCGGTTTTGAAATATTGCTTTTTGTTGTATCAGGAACAGTAGAAGTAATAACCGATTTTGAGGCATCGCTTTTCGTTGTATCAGTCGTTTGGGAATAAACAACAACAGATAATAAGCAACAGACGGAGAATAATAAATTTACTGTCTTACAGATAAAATTCTTTTTCATAATAATATTGGAATAAAAAAATTTCAGCAAAAGTAATCAATAATTGTTACTACTAATTTATTATGGATTTAGATTCAAGTAGTAAATACAACTTTTAGTATTTCAAAAGTTTTTGCAACAAATCAATGCAGTTGTTGGAACTGCTTATGTCAGGATGACATTATTATGCTCGTTAGTATTCTTCGCTATAAAAGTAAATTAAATGCACTGAACTTTCTGTTTGCTCGTATTCACCAGAAACACGCTGTCTGTGTCTGTTTTTCTATCTGTCCAATGTTTATTTTGGTTTTTAATTTCAGGATGAGACAAGCATGAATCAATTGTTTGTTATGGCTCGTTTTTATTTCTTTTTTATAAAATCATTAACATTAACATCGGCTTGTCGCAAAATTGCATGTAATGTACCTTCAGGCATGTCACCGGTATGATTGGGAATTGTAGTGAACTTATTTTTTTGCTTATTATACCAAATCTCGTGGCTTCCTGCCGCTTGTCTATAAAATTCAAAACCAAACTTCTTTAAAATTTTTACTATTTCACGGTACCGGTATCCTGATAATCTCCCCATATTAAATACCTATTACTAGTGGATAATCAAAACGGTCTGTAAATGTTCTGAATTTTTTCATCGGCACATTAGTTTGTGCTTCTATCAATTTTTTCGCTACGTCTCGGGCAATTTCTATTGTCTCAGTAATTGTCCGTCCCTGCGCTATTAATCCTTGTACATCATCGGAGGTTGCTAAGTAATAACCTTCCGGTAATTTCTTAATATGCAAGTTTATTTTTTTTTCCATTGTTTTATTTTTTTAAAGATAGTAACTTTTTCATACTTATATTTCGGCAATCTCTACGAATAGGAAAAATTGAATAACGAACATTGTTATTGAGATTGCCGAAATAACGAATTTTGAATGTAGAAAGATGCGACAGACCTTATCATCTGTCTGCCCAAATGTGTTGTTGCTTTTGTATTTAGTAAACTTTCCACAAAAAAATATGATTGCTACTGTAAAATCAATCAAACGTTCTTCTATATACCGAATAGAAATAGATTTCCGAATTTGCAAACAACTTTTCTGTCCCGAATTTATTTTCGGAATGTGTGAAGTATATCTCTAACATATTTTCCGAAAATCAAATTCATTTGGGTATAATTTTTTTTAATTCTTTTTTTTTGTAGGTAAAACGGCTTTCGTGAATGATAACAACTCCAAGAGAGAGACCGCTTTTAGAATAAACATTTCAACTGCTTTTTTCCCTGTTTCGTCAAGTGCAAGAGAATACTCATTTACATATAATTTGATATGCGCATCAATCACTTCATCGGCAAGTTCTGTGGAATGTTTGATAATAAAATTTTTACTTGAAAAAGGATTTGCAAAAGCATAAGATACACTCTTTCTGATAACACGATTTATTTTCTGTTTTAGTTCGTCAGGTAAATTTCTTTTGATAGCAATTCCTCCGAGTGGAATTGGCAGTGCAGTTTCTTTTTCCCACCATTCTCCGAGGTCAATAATTTTTTTTAATCCTTTTTTTTCGTAAGTAAAACGGCTTTCGTGAATGATAACACCAAGGTCAAATTTTCCTTTCCAAACAGCATCTTCAATTTCAGAAAAAAGAATTTCGGTTTTATTTTTCAAGTGAGGATATACAAGTGAGAAAAGGAAATTAGCTGTTGTGTATTTACCCGGAATTGCTATGCTGAGTTTTGTGTTATTTAAATTTGAAGTTTGAAATTTGAAATTTGAAACAACTAATGGACCGCAACCAAATCCTAATGCGTTGCCTGCCTCAAGCAAAGAGTAATTTTCTAAAACATGTGCGAGAGCAAAGAAACTCAGCTTGGTGATGTCAAGTGATTTTTGAAATGCTCTTTTGTTCAGCGATTCCACATCTTCAATTACAGGAATAAATGACAATCCTTCGGTATCAATTTTTTCGTGAAGCAGTGCATCAAAAACAAAACAATCATTAGGGCATGGAGAAAAACCAAGAGAAAATGTATGATGATTATTGGGCATTTGTTGTTCGTTATTCGTTATTCGTTATTCGTTATTCGTTATTCGTTATTCGTTATTCGTTGTTCGTTATTCGTTGTTCGTTATTCGTTATTCGTTATTCGTTGTTCGTTATTCGTTGTTCGTTGTTCGTTATTCGTTGTTCGTTGTTCGTTATTCGTTGTTCGTTGTTCGTTATTCGTTGTTCGTTATTCGTTGTTCGTTATTCGTTATTCGTTATTCGTTGTTCGTTATTCGTTATTCGTTATTCGTTATTCGTTATTCGTGTTCGTTATTCGTTATTCGTTGTTCGTTGTTCGTTATTCGTTGTTCGTTGTTCGTTATTCGTTGTTCGTTATTCGCTATTCGCTATTCGCTATTCGCTATTCGCTATTCGCTATTCGTTATTCGTTATTCGTGTTCGTTATTCGTTGTTCGTTATTCGTTATTCGTTGTTCGTTATTCGTTATTCGTTATTCGTTATTCGTTGTTCGTTGTTCGTTATTCGTTGTTCGTTGTTCGTTATTCGTTGTTCGTTGTTCGTTATTCGTTGTTCGTTGTTCGTTATTCGTTATTCGTTATTCGCTATTCGCTATTCGCTATTCGCTATTCGCTATTCGCTATTCGCTATTCGTTATTCGTTATTCGTTATTCGTTATTCGTTATTCGTTATTCGTTGTTGAGAATTGATTATTGACTGTATTGTTTGTCCAGTTCCTCATATACAGAATTTTGGCTGATAAACTCAGGTACTATTTCTTTCATCTTCTTCACTAAACTTTTGTCATCATGCAATTGAAGTAATTGAAGCATATCTTCAATCTGTAAAGAAATTTTCGTATGTTCCTGCTCTCTCACTTTCGCAATCAAGATATGAGGATTATGAGTTGGCAATGTATTTTCTTTTGTGGCGAGCAGTTCTTCATACAGTTTTTCTCCGGGTCTGAGTCCTGTATAAATTATCTGAATATCTTTTCCGAGCGTAAGTCCTGCAAGCCGAATCATTTTTTTAGCGAGGTCTAAAATTTTCACCGACTGCCCCATGTTAAAAACAAAAATTTCTCCTCCATTTCCCATTGCTTCTGCTTCCAGCACAAGTTGGCATGCTTCGGGAATGGTCATAAAAAACCGTGTAATATCGGGATGAGTAATTGTAACAGGTCCGCCTTTTTCAATTTGCTGTTTGAATAATTGAATTGCCGAGCCGTTAGAGCCGAGCACATTTCCAAATCGTGTTGTAACAAATTTTGTTTGAGATTTTTTATTCAGCGACTGCACATACATTTCTGCAATTCTTTTAGAAGCACCCATCACATTAGTTGGGTTTACTGCTTTATCTGTAGAAATCATTACAAATTTTTTCACACCATATTGCACAGATAAATCAGCCATTATTTTTGACCCTAAAACATTAGTCAGAATAGATTCTGCAGGATGAAATTCCATCATAGGCACATGCTTGTATGCAGCAGCATGAAAAATAATTTTTGGTGAAAATTTTTTGAAAATATTTTCCATCCGATTTTTGTTGCGCACATCGCCAATGACAATTTCAAAAGAACGAAGATGAAAAACATTATTCAATGCTATTTCCATTTCATATAACGGCGACTCGGCAATATCTAAAAGAATTATTTTTTGAATATTGAACTGCGAAAGTTGTCGCACAAGTTCGCTACCGATAGAACCTCCTGCTCCTGTTACGAGAACAACTTCGTCATGCACTTGTTGTTTAATATTTTTTTGATCAAAGTTGATATGTTCGCGTCCTAATAGTTCTTCTATTTTTATTTTTTTAATCTGCTTAAAACTTAATTCGCCATTTATCCAACTGCTGACCGGAGGTACATTCAGGATTTTAGTATTATATTTCAGGCAAAGGTTAATTATCTCTTCTTTTTTTTTGGGAAGAAGATGCTGAACAGAAATAATAACATGCGCAACATTACCTTCAATCAGAAGCCCCTCTAATTTGTCAATACCCATAATGGAAACATCTTCTAATTTACTTCCCCATTTTTTTTCATCATCGTCAATAAAAGCAAGCACTTTGTATTTCATGCCGGCATCTCTATCTAATGTACGCTTGGTGATGATGCCCGATTCTCCTGCTCCGAAAATAATTACATTCGTTTTGGTTCTACTTGGATTTTTCCATTCAAAATAAATTGATTTATAAACTAATCGCAAACTAATCATCAGGAAAGTGGATGTCATATATTCTATCACAATGATGGAATAGGGCACCACAAACATGCCTGTAATAAAATAATATGAAAAGAGATTTGCGAGTGCAAATAAAATACTTCCAACCGTAGTAACGATAAAAATCCGCTGAGCATCTTGCGAACTGGTGTACCTAATAATGCCCTTGTATGTTTTTGCAGAAACAAAACTTATTGCTCTTATCCCAATCACGAATGGAAATACAATAGGGAAAGTATCAATCTCTACTTGCGGAATCACAGCAAAATTGAATCGCAATAAGTAAGCAAGAATGAGAGAAAAAAAACAAATGATAATATCTACCAGAAAAATAATCCAGCGTGGTGCAGTTCGTTCAAAAAGAAACATTGGATAAAATTTGTGTTCAAACCTACATAAAATTTTAATTACACATAAAACGGGATCAAAATCAAAAACGACTCCGTCTTGAAAAACGAACGAAATTATTAACACCGCCATTTATGTCGGAAACTGCGGAGTTATTTTTCTGTTGTTTGATGTTATTGATTTTTTATTTTTGCATAGTCAAATTAAACTCTATGGAATTGAAACCATATTCTAATAGGGTAAATTAAAAACAAAATTGTTTTACACAACAATCTTTGTGAAACCAAACAATTAATTCCATATTATTTTTTATAAATAATGTTGAAATTTAATAAAGCACCTAAAGAGTATATAGATTATAATGGATGGCAAATAGCTGTTTTTTTAAATGACGAAGAACAAAATATTGACTTAAAAATTATTAATTCATTTAGTGCTGAATGGGGAAAATTTAAATATTTTAGCAACGAAGAGATTGAGAAAATCGGTCAAGAATATTTTGATATTATTAATGAAAATATTCTTAATAAAAATTTATATGTATTAGATTTGGGTTGTGGTTCTGGTAGATGGACAAAATTTATAGCTGATAAAGTTAATTTTGTTGAAGCAATTGATCCAAGTGAATCTGTATATACAGCCGCTAATTTATTGGAAAATACTCCGAATGTTCGGATTACTAAAGCAAATATTGATAATTTACCGTTTGATGACGAAAGTTTTGATTTTGCTTTTAGTTTAGGGGTTCTACATCATATTCCTGATACCAAACAAGCATTAAAGAAGTTAGTTAAAAAAGTAAAAATCAATGGTCATGTTTTAGTATATTTATATTATCGCATGGATAATAGAGGATTACTTTATAAAATAATATTTATAATATCTAATGCAATTAGAAAAATTACATCTCAATTACCTTTAGTTATAAAAAAAACAGTATGTGATATTATTGCAATATTTATTTATTTACCGATGATTTGTTTATCAAAATTTTTTAAGATGGCATTAAAAAATAATTTTTATAAAAAAATACCACTATCCTATTATATTGATAAATCTTTCAGAATAATTAGAAATGATGCATTAGATAGATTTGGTACAACTTTAGAACAAAGATTTTCAAAGAAAGAAATTAATAAAATGATGATAGATGCGGGACTTTATAATATTATTTTTTCTGATAATCCACCATTTTGGCATGCAGTTGGAGAAAGAATAAAATAGATATATATGAAAAAAATACTTTTCATTGCTACACACCGATTGAACCGCTCACCAGGACAACGATTTCGTTTTGAACAGTACTTTCATTTCTTGCATCAGAATGGATATGAATGTCATCTTTCTTATTTACTTCACGAAAAAGAAGACAGGATTTTCTACAGTAAAGGGAACCACTATAAAAAAGTTATGATTATAGCAAAATGTTTTTTACGCAGAATGAAAGACATCAGCAAAGCCAAAAAATACGACATTATTTTTATCCAACGTGAAGCATTTATGACAGGTTCTGTTTATTTTGAAAAGCAATTTGACAAATTAGGAAAAAAAATAATTTTTGATTTTGATGATGCCATTTGGCTTCCCAATGTTTCGGAATGGAATAAGGAGTTTGAATGGATAAAAAATTCCAACAAAACAAAAAAGATAATAGAACTTTCGGATTTTGTAATTGCCGGAAATAATTATTTGGCTAACTACGCGAGACAATTCAATCAAAATGTAATTGTTATTCCTACAACCATTGATACAGATTATCATAAAAAATTTCAAAGCAGTAAAAATGATGATAAGATTTGTATTGGCTGGACAGGCAGCCACACTACTATAAAACATTTTGAACGCTCATTATCGGTTTTGAAAAAATTAAAAGAAAAATTCGGCAACAAAATTTATTTCAAAGTGATTGGTGATGTAAATTATGAAAACAAAAAACTTGAAATCAGAGTCAATACATGGAATTTGCAAAATGAAATAAAAGAACTTTCTGAAATAGACATCGGTATCATGCCCTTGCCGGATGATGAATGGGCAAAAGGCAAATGCGGATTAAAAGGGTTACAATATATGGCTTTGGAAATTCCACCTGTAATGTCGCCGGTAGGAGTGAATACCGAAATAGTTCAGGATGGAGTGAATGGTTTTTTGGCTGATAGTGATGAGGAATGGATAGAAAAAATTTCTATGTTGATTGAATCAAAAGATTTAAGAAATAAAATTGGCAAAGAAGGCAGAAAAACTGTGATAGAAAAATATTCCGTAAATTCTCAAAAAGAAAAATACTTAAAATGTTTTAAGGAATTATGCTGAACTGTTTACTTTGAAGGAAATTCTTTCCATAAAATTTCAAGCGTCCACTCTCCTCCAATTCCCACTTCCAAATCTTTCCGTTCTAATAGATAAGGTAAATATCCAAGAGTAAAGATTCCTGCACTTATGAGAAAAAGTTTTGGTCCAGCAAATTCATTTTCATTTCTTGTCATGGCAAATATGCCATCCCCCATTCCCACACTGCCGATGAGCATTAACGGCAATCCTATTATGCGGGCAGTATTATGAAGCGGGGATTTTTTTCTTACACCTGCAATTTGTTTTAACCGAACAGTATCTTTTCCTATCACAACCATAGAATCTAACAAAGCATTTAACTGTCCTGTTTTGTATTCATTCTCATAAAAATTTATGTATATAACGGTTGCTCCCATTTCGTAAATCCACATCATTCCTGATTTATTATTTTTAACAAGGAGTCCTTCCTGAGGATAACTTTGAGAATAACTTTTGGAGAAATAAGAAAATAAAAAAAACAAAAGAAAAATTTTTATAGAAAAATTGATGCGCACAAGGATTTATTTTTTTCAAACGTACATAAAATTTTTAATTACACATAAACGGGATAAAAATCAAAGAGGATTTATAGAAGAAATATAGGTTACTATTTTCTAATTACTTATTTCTTTTTTCTATACCATTTTCTATTCTCACGCCTGTCTGCAGGGCATAGGCAGATAACCAAATAAATAGGATCAATATCAAAAAAGGATTTTTAGAAGAAATGTAATATTTATCTTATCGTACCAATAAATGAATAACTGATGTTACGCAAACGGAATACGTCATTGCGAGGGAGGTTACGACCGAAGCAATCTTATAAAAAACGAAACGAGGCGGATGTCTATATGGGCAGTTCTAAAAATACAAATAAACGTCATTGCGAGGGTTGCCTAAAGCAACCCGAAGCAATCTTTGTCCTTGCCACCTGTCTGCCGTGTTCTGCCTGTGCGTCCGCACGCAGACAAGTCGGCACAGGCAGATTAGAGATTGCTTCCCTTTCGCTCCTGCCCGCAGCAGGCGGGTCGCTTATTTCGGCAAGATCAATACGAGTCATGTCGCAATGACGAAACTAATTTTTGGAACCGCCCTACATAAACTTGTGTACTACGAAGCATTTCATAATATTGAAGAAGCAATTGCAAGAGAAAAACAGATAAAAGGAGGTTCGCGTAAGAAAAAGGAAGCATTGATAAATGCGTTTAATCCATAATGAAAAGATTTATATGAAGAAGTTATGGATTAGTAAGATTGCTTCGGGCAACCCTCGCAATGACGAGTAATTAAAAAAAATAATAATAAGCAAAATATGTTTCTGCGTAACATCAGTGAATAATTATATTTTTGTATTTATTAAATCTTTATTAAAATGAAAAACACTGCAATTACTTCCAAACACATTTCTCTTGGTGCCAAAATGGTAGAGTTCGCGGGATACAATATGCCCGTGTCATACATAGGATTGAATGAAGAACATCTTACCGTTCGGAATGCGGTTGGCATTTTTGATGTTTCGCACATGGGAGAATTTATGCTGAAAGGAAAAAACTCCCTTGACCTGATTCAACTTGTAACTTCCAATGATGCTTCAAAACTCACTGATAAAAAAATTCAATACACTTGCCTGCCGAATGATACCGGTGGCATTGTGGATGATTTGCTTGTGTATCGCTGGAATGAGAATGAATATTATTTAGTGGTGAACGCATCTAATATTGAAAAGGATTGGAATTGGATTTCAAAGCATAATAAGTTTGGAGTTGAGATGAAAAACATAAGTGATGATTTGAGTTTGTTTGCTATACAAGGACCCAAAGCATTTGCCACTCTTCAGAAATTAACTGACATTGATTTATCAAAAATTAAATACTATGCTTTTGATGTAGAAAAAATGGCGGACATTGATAATGTAATTATTTCCAATACAGGATACACAGGTGCCGGCGGATTTGAAATTTATATTCAAAATAAAAACGCTGAAAAAATGTGGGACGCAATAATGAACGCAGGAAAAGAATTCGGAATAAAACCAATCGGACTTGGTGCTCGTGATACACTTCGTTTGGAAATGGGTTTTTGTTTGTATGGAAATGATATTGATGACACCACTTCTCCGATAGAAGCAGGACTGGGATGGATAACAAAATTCACTAAAGAATTTATCAACTGCAAAAACATTCTCACACAAAAAGAAAAAGGTGTTTCAAAAAAACTTGTCGGCTTTGAAATGATTGAACGCGGAATTCCTCGCCACGAATATGAAATTATGGATGCCAACGAAAATACAATAGGCAAAGTAACTTCCGGAACGCAATCGCCATCTCTGCAAAAAGGAATTGGAATGGGATATGTGAGAACAGAATTTTCAGAACCCGAAACAGAAATTTTTATTCCCATCCGTAACAAAGTGCTGAAAGCAAAAGTGGTGAAAGTTCCTTTTCTGAAATCAAACAATCGTTAAGAATATTAATTTCATTCAGTGCTGCAATCAATAACTAATGCTCAGTGATTAATAACCAATTATCAGCCGACACTTGCTTTTCGCTTTATCTTTTTTCTGTAAGTTGTTTTTGATTTTGAGACCGATGTAAAATTTAAAAACTTTATGTAGGTTTGCTAAAAGTAATTTTTAAAAGAAAATGTGTAAAATAAAAATAAAAAATTTTGGACCAATAAAAACTGGTTTTGCAGAAAACGATGGCTTTATGAATATAAATAAAGTTACTGTTTTCATAGGTAATCAAGCTACTGGTAAAAGCAGCGTAGCCAAACTAATTTCAACTTTCAAATGGCTTGAAAAGGCATTATATCGTGGCGACATAACGGAGAATGAAGTAATAAGAAAAAATAAATTTAAAAAAACTTACTGTGATTACCATCGTCTTAAAAATTATTTTCAAAAAAATACTGAAATTACATACAATGGAACAACTTACTATTTTCATTATATAGATGGAAAATTAGATGTTAAATCAAATGGGAAAGATAAAAAATATTTGATTCCAAAAATTATGTATGTTCCTGCTGAACGTAATTTTCTTAGCGCAGTTGGCAGACCAGAAAAATTAAAAGGATTACCGCTCCCGCTTTATACATTCCTTGAAGAATTTGACAAAGCACAACAAGAACTATCCGAAAGTATAGAATTACCTATCGGAAATTTGAAATTCCAATATCAAAAACTAAATAAAGTTGCAAATATTATAGGAGATGATTATAAAATCAGGTTATTAGAATCTTCAAGCGGACTTCAATCATCAGTGCCTTTATTTTTAGTTTCAAGAAATCTTACTTTATCTATCAACAAGGAAAAGGACGCTTCTAAAAAAGAAATTAGTATAGAAGAACATTATAAAATAAGAGAGGAAATTCGTAAAATTTTTGCAAACGAAAAGTTATCGGAAGAATTAAAGAAAGCAGCATTAGAAGAATTATCTAAAAAATATGTTATTGATTGCTTCATAAATATTGTTGAGGAAATTGAACAAAATCTTTTTCCGAAATCTCAAAAAGACATACTCTTTAAATTGCTTGAGTTCTCTAATTACTCAAAAGGCAGCGAGTTAATTCTTACAACGCATAGTCCGTATATTATAAATTATTTAACACTTGCCTTAAAAGCATATTCTGTATTGCAAAAAATAAAATCATCCCAAAAATCTAATGAATTAAAAAAGAAACTTGAAAAAATCATCCCATCTTTTTCTTGCATTCCATCTGAAAATGCTGTTGTTTATGAATTATCTGAAGATGGTTCCATTAAAATACTTCCCAACTATGAAGGTGTTCTTTCCGATAAAAATTATCTGAACGAATTATTATCTGATGCCAATAAACTATTTGATAGTTTACTTGAAATAGAAGAATTGCTATGAGTGTAAATTTTTTTCAAAATAACTGTCAGAATAATACCACTGACACATCATTTGGACTTTGTGATGATGAAAATGGAACTCCTGCATTCATTGACAGCGAAAACAAGAATCAATGGATAGGAGTAGTAGAAAACAATAAAGCAATTGAAATTATATTTACGGCAATTGATAATTGTATTCCCATTTTGAGAGACGATGGTAATATGGATAACCGTTGTGATGGAATGCTTACATACACAGATAACATAGTTTTTGTTGAATTAAAAAACCAAAGAAAAAATTGGATAACCGATGCCGTTAATCAGATTGAAACAACAATAAAGCATTTTATTGCAAACCATGACTTAAGTAATTATAGGCACAAGAGAGCTTTTGTTGCTAACAAAAAACATCCACAATTTAACTTTGCAATTCATGAAAAATCTCAGATATTTTATAGTCAATACAAAGTTCGGTTAAATATTTCTGTGACAATAAAAATTTAATGGCAACATGGACAAAACATAAAAGACAGATGAATGAATATAACAAGCATTTGAATATGTTGCCCCTGATTGTTACTTTTAATTATCAAATCCTTATGTTGATTTATACCAGTGATTAATAACCAATTATCAGCCGACACTTGTTTTTCTCCTTATCTTTATCCGATTTACAAGGATAATGAAAGCATTGTTGTAATCATTGATGTGCTACGTGCTACTTCGGTAATATGCACTGCATTTGAATACGATGCAAAGAAAGTTATTCCTGTTGCTTCAATTGAGGAAGCAAAAAAATATCAGTCGGAGGGAATTATAGTTGGAGCCGAACGTAACGGAGTAACGGTGGATGGATTTGATTTTGGAAATTCACCGTTTCATTATATGGGAGATCATATAAAAGGAAAGACGATTGTACTTACTACCACAAACGGAACACAAGCTATTGAGTCAGCAAAGGATGCATACAAAATTGTAATTGGTTCTTTTCTTAACATTGATGCATTATGTTCGTGGTTAATATGTGAAAACCGAAATGTTCTTTTGCTTTGTTCAGGATGGAAAAATAAATTTAATCTGGAAGATGCTTTGTTTGCCGGTGCTGTTACAGAAAAACTTTCTATGCTATCGGGGAAATATACTTTTAGTGATTCCTGTCTTGCACTGAAATATCTTTATCAGATGGCTAAAAAAAATCCTTATAAATTTCTTAATTGTTCCTCTCAAAAAAAACGTCTTATGATGTTGAATCTAAAAAAAGATATACGATACTGCCTTACTCCTAATCAAACAAAAGTGATTCCTATTTATAAAGATGGAGTGTTGGTAAAGATGTAAATAAATTGTTTTCTTCATATATCATTACTTTCGTAAAATGAAATATATTTTTTGTATCGCTTGCCTGCTGGCAATTACATATTCAATAAATGCCCAGTCATCTAATCGTGATTCGCTTAATCGTGATTCATTGAAGATAATTATTTTAGGAAGTGCTGACAGTAATATTGTGCAGGATAATCGCGTAAATGAATTAATGTTAAAACATATTCTTTTAAATGAAGCAAAGAAAAGTAAAATAAAAGGATACAGAGTGCAAATTCATTTTGGCGTAGAAAAAGCAAAAGCCAATGAAGTAAAATCAAATTTTCTTATGGTGTATAATGATGTCCCCGCTTATCTTGATTATCAACAGCCATATTTTAAAATTCGTGTTGGAGATTTTAGAACAAGATTAGAAGCATACAAATTTCATCAGGAGATTGCCGAGGAATTTATCGGCTCATTCATTGTTGCTGATGAAATTGAATTGCCAAAGATTGAATGATTTTTCGGAGAGTCCGTTTTAGTTAATCCAACCTATTCATATACCCGCCTTTCTTTAGGGCGGTTCCAAAAATTGATTTCGTCATTGCGACTGCGAGGCACGAAGCAGGAAGCAATCTCTATTTCTACATGAAAAAACAGATTGCTTCAGTCGTTCCTCCTTCGCAATGACGTTTATTTGTATTTTTAGAACT
>JAZDJJ010000136.1:0-10818 GCA_043804035.1 Bacteroidota bacterium | reverse complement strand
ATTACAATGTTAGTTAATACTGTTCCAATGTTAGTTAATATTATTCCAATGTTAGTTAATACTGTTCTAATGTTAGTTAATCAGGACTTACGCAAAACCTTTATCTATTTAGTTCGTCATGGCGGGCTTGACCCGCCATCTCAATAAAGAACCACTACTAAAAAAATGACTTTCGTAATATTTCTTGCGTAAGTCCTGTTAATATTATTACAATGTTAGTTAATATTATTTCAATGTTAGTTAATACTCTTCCAATGTTAGTTAATATTATTACAATGTTAGTTAATATTATTACAATGTTAGTTAATATTGCTCCAATCCGAGTTTAAATTATTCTAATCCAAGTCAGGATTACGACAATCTTCCTCAAAACTTTTCCAAAGTTTGAAAATTTCAGAAAAGATAAAGTCAAGGATTAGGTTTTTATTAAGGGAATTATAGTTCAAACATAACCATCTAAATATTACTCGTGGCACTTCAAATTAAGATTGAACCCAAAATTTGCCGAAATACAAGTATGTAGAAGTTACTATTATCTTCGCACTTAATTAATTTTCATGCAAGCAATAATTTTTTATTTAACACTTCCCTTTCTTTATCTTCTTTCTATTCTCCCATTTCCAATTTTTTATTTGTTCTCAGATTTTGTTTTTGTGTTGGTGTATTATATTATTGGCTACCGAAAAAAAGTAGTAACTGAAAATCTACGCAACTCATTTCCGAAAAAATCAGATAAAGAAATTTCTATAATAAGAATAAAGTTCTACCGCTATCTCTGTGATCTTTTTTTAGAAACATTCAAGACATTCACTATTGGAAGAAACTCTATGCTAAAGCATTGTAAGATGAATGAAGAAGCGTACAAACTTTTTCAAAAATATTATGAGGAAGAAAAAAAAATCATCATCGTGATGGGGCATTTCGGCAATTGGGAATGGGCAGGCAACACATTCAGCATCTGTTGCAAACATCAACTCTATGTTATCTATCATCCTCTGGAAAATAAATATTTTGATAAACTTATTATCGGCATGCGCACACGCTTCGGCACAAAACTTATTAAGATGAAAAATACATTTCGTGATATGATTGTCAATAAAAAAATAATCAACGCTACTGCTTTTATTGCTGACCAAACACCTGCTCCTGAAAATGCTTATTGGACAACTTTTCTTAATCAAGATACTCCTGTTTTTTATGGCACCGAAAAAATAGCACGAAATATGAATTATCCTGTTGTGTTCGTGAATATAAAAAGATTAAGACGTGGGTATTATGAATTTTTTGCGGAAACGCTTTTTGAAAATCCGGCACAAACTAAAGAAGGAGAAATCTCTGAAGCACACACTAAACGACTAGAAGAAGAAATTATCAAACAGCCGGAAATCTGGATCTGGTCGCATCGCAGGTGGAAGCATAAAAGAAATGTTTAACTTGATAATTCCCTGTGGTTTGCCATAGGGTCTCCTCTGTCATCTTATAGATATTTCGCTTCGCTCAATATGACAATTTGATACCTCTCCTCTCTGCTGCGGGGCACTTCATTATTTTTTATTTACTTTTACATCATATTTCTTATACCTTTATTATTTATGAGAAAGAAAAAAATAGTTGTCTTCACAGGTGCAGGCATCAGTGCTGAAAGTGGGATAAAAACTTTTCGCGACAGTGATGGCTTATGGGAAGAATTCCGTGTAGAAGATGTTGCAACACCCGAAGCATGGAATCGCAATCCTTCATTAGTACTAAAGTTTTACAATCAGCGGCGGGAACAAGTGATGAAAGCTAATCCTAATGCTGCACACATTGCATTAGTTCATCTGGAAAAGAAATTTGATGTTCATATCATCACACAAAATATTGATGACCTTCATGAACGTGCCGGTTCAAAAAAAGTTCTTCACCTGCATGGAGAAATTACTAAAATCCGAAGTAGTATTGATGCATCTCTTATTTATCCGGCAGGTGAAGGCGATATAAAAATTGGTTCCCTTTGCGAAAAAGGTT
This sequence comes from Bacteroidota bacterium, assembly GCA_043804035.1. GTDB lineage: Bacteria > Bacteroidota > Bacteroidia > Palsa-948 > Palsa-948 > JAZDJJ01. The sequence goes on along the minus strand of JAZDJJ010000136.1, from coordinate 8,811 downwards.
CTCAAATTCGTCCTCATGTGGTTTGGTTTGGCGAACCTGTTCCTATGATGGAAACGGCTTGTAAAATTACTTCACTTGCCGATATTTTTATTGTTATCGGAACTTCGCTTAATGTGTATCCGGCAGCCGGATTATTGAGTTATGCTCCACCTGATATTCCTAAATATCTTATTGACCCAAGTAATGTAAAAAAAGATTATTCTTCCAATTTGACTTTAATAAAAAAAACTGCAGGGAAAGGTGTTCCTGAACTTGTTAATTTTCTTTTAACATAAGTTCGTAAGTTTTCATCTTTCTTCTAAAAAAATTTTATGTAAAACTCAACCGGTATTAATTAAATCTTATCGCTTTTACTGGAGTGATATATGTAATGATGTAAGAAGGCACAATGAGCATAAGCAAACAAAGAGCAAGAATACTTATATTAAGCAAAAGAATATGAAGCAGATTAAAGTTGATGGGTACAGCCGAAACATAATATGTTGCCTGATCTAAAGTGATAAGACCAAATTGCTTTTGCAACAGACATATTACAATTCCCAGAATATTTCCCCAGAGCAATCCGCGTCCGATAATGTAAGTAGCATTGAAGAGAAATATTTGGCGCACACTCCAGTTGCTCATACCAAGCGATTTTAGAATACCAATCATATTTGTTCTTTCAAGGATGAGAATCAGAAGAGCCGAAATCATATTTATGGCAGCCACTAATGCCATAAGAGTTATTACCACCACAGCATTAATATTCTGTGCATCAAGCCACGAAAATATTTGACGATTCACTTCTTTGATGCTTTTGGCAATAAATTCGTATCCTATTACTTCATTTATTTTTTCATTCACTTCATTTAACTTATCGTAATCATTGATGAGCACTTCAAATCCTGCCACTTGTTTTTTGTCCCAATTGTTTAACTTTTGGATGTGTGCAATATCTGTCAGAACATACACCTGATCAAAATAATCTCCCAACCCTGTTTCATATATTCCGCAGACAGAAAATTTCCGCGCACGCTGCTGTTGATTTTGAATGAAATAAATAATGATAGTATCGTTCAGATGTATTTTAAGTTTCTCCGCATGATATTTTGAAATAATAATTTTATCTGATTTTCCTATATCCGAAACCTGAAATGGATTTCCTTCAACAATATTTCTGATAAAAAATTCCCAGTCAAAATCGCTTCCAATTCCTTTTACAATTACTCCTTGCAGATCTTCTTTTGTTTTGATAATTCCTGCTTTGGTTGCAAAAATCTGTATATGACGAACAGCAGGAAGGTGTCTGATTTTGTCAACAAAGAATTGCTTGCGTTCCATAGAAGCAGTTTCAAATGATTCATTGTTATCATAATTTGTAATCTGTATATGAGAACCAAACCCAATAACTTTATCACGAATCTCTTTTTGAAATCCTGTTACCACCGCCAGTGTAAGTATCATAACTGCTAATCCAAGTGTGATTCCGAGAATAGTTATTTTTATAATGGGGCGTGAAAATCGTACAACATTTGTTCCTCCGGTGATGATACGTTTGGCTATGAAAAATTCGGTGTTCATTAGAATTAATTCAGAAATTAAAAACACTATTATCTGACAAAAGTAGTGAAATAAAATATGGTTTATTTTTGTGTTTAATCGGACAGTTCATGTTAAAATTATATTTCCATAAAACTTTACTTGAAGCCGGCTGCGACGAAGCAGGTAGAGGTTGTCTTGTTGGTCCTGTGTTTGCATCCGCAGTGATTTTGCCTAAGAACTTTTCTAAAATTTCAAACTTTAAAAAAGTTATGAAAGAATTAGAAAGGGTCAATGACTCCAAAAAACTTTCTGATAAAGTTCGCAGGGAACTTCGTCCGTTGATAAAACAAATTGCGATTGCTTACGCAGTAGGAATAGTAAATGTTGATGAGATTGATGAAATAAATATTCTGAATGCATCTTTTCTTGCTATGCATCGTGCAGTTGCAAAACTTAAAATTGAACCCGAACTGCTTTTGATTGATGGTAATCGTTTTAAGAAATATGTTTCTGTATCAGGCCAAATAATTCCTCATGAATGTGTGATACAAGGCGACGGAAAGTTTCTTTCCATTGCTTGTGCTTCCATTCTCGCTAAAACATATCGCGATGATTATATGAATGAACTCCACGAAAAATTTCCAATTTATGGATGGAACCAAAATAAGGGATATGCAACACATGCTCATCGCTTGGCAATAGAACAATACGGAACAACAGAACATTATAGAAAGAGTTTTACATTTTGCAGTAGCAGAGATTTGAAATCTTGTACTTCATCGGATAAAAAGTGAAAAATAAAATTTTGTATAAATCCTAAAATATCTATCTTCGTAAAAATTAAAATATCAAATTATGAAAATAGACAATTTCAAAAAGTCAACATTGTTGATTACTTATCTGCTTTCTGCAGCAATAATGATTTCTGTTATTCAATCATGTGTAAAAGATAATTTTGAATTTAACAAACTCACAAAAACAGAATGGAATCCAAATATTGCCGTGCCATTAGTATATTCTTCACTTACTATTCAGGATATTCTTAACAGAAGTAATCAACAAAATCAAATTATTGTAGGCAGTGATAATTTTTGCACATTGATTTACAGAGGAAATTTGTTTTCTCTTTCAGCATCCGATTTAATACAAATCCCAAACCAGCAACCTCCTTCATATTCGGCTCCTCTCAGCCCCGCACAAATTGCAGTTCTTTCATCCATAGGTACAGTTACAGCATCTTATAGTCAAACAGTGAATTTTGTTTCGGGAACCAACAGTCCTGAAATTGATTCTGTAATTTTTAAAACAGGAAATATTTCTATCTCATTAAATTCTGATTTTAGATTTAGCGGACAAATAGTTATTAAAATTCCTGCTGCAAAAAAGAATGGTGTTGTTTTTTCTAAAACATTATTGCTTGCTTATTCCGGCTCTGTTCCTGTTATTGCCACTGCAAATTATGATCTTGCAGGATATACATTTGATATGACCAATGGAGGAACCATCTACAATCAGTTTGCAATAAATTATGATATAACTCTTACAGGTTCAGGAACACCTCCTTTAACTACGAACGAAATAACTTTCAATCAATCTTTGAGCGATATGAAGTTTGATAAACTTTTTGGTGATATAGGACAACTTGCTTTGTCTCCGGATAAAGATACTGTTGCACTTTCTATTTTTAGAAATGCTTTTGGAACAGGAAATTTTACATTAGTAAATCCGAAAATAAAAATTGTGATTTCTAATTCTTATGGAGTACCTATTGCTGCCAACATTTCGCAATTTGACGGTTATAAACCCAAAACAGGAAATTATTCCATTACCGGTAGTCCTAATCCACTTCCAATTTACAGTCCGAATTTTTCTCAAATAGGACAAAATCTCACGGGCTCTTTTACTCTGGATAATTCTAACAGCAATATTGTATCTGTTATCAATAACATTCCGGAATATGTGATTTACAAAATCAATTCGCAGACGAATCCAAGTGGAGCAACTCACAATAATTTTGTTATTGACAGCAGCCATTTTAAGGTTGATATGGAAATTGAAATGCCTCTCTGGGGAACTGCAAAAAATTTTTCTCTTATAGATACTGCGGATTTTAAAATGGACCAAACTATTATTGATGATATTGAATCGGGTTTATTCAGAGTATATAATTCTAACGGGTTTCCTATAGATATTGAAATGCAAATTTATTTTACCGACAGCATTTATAATAAACTTGATTCATTGATGCTTCCAAATCAATTAATCTTGCAATCTGCAATTGTTAATCTTTCTACAGGAATTGTTATTTCGCCAACACAAAAAACTTATGATGTGGTATTTACAAAAACAAAATTAGAAAATTTGAAACGTTCAAAACATATTTTAATAAAAGCTGTTGCTAACACTACTAATGGTGGAAATACAAATGTTAAATTTTATTCTGATTACAAATTAGATGTTAAACTCGGAGTGCAAATTCAGATTAAGAAAAAAATATGATAAAATGAAAAAAATAATTCATTCAGTATTTATTTTAATGTTGTTAATTCAACATACATTATTCGCTCAGCAAGACCTGACATTATACAATATGGAAGTGATTCCACAACGTATGTACAATAATCCTGCATTTAAACCTTCTTACAGCAAGATAAATATTGGATTGCCACTGCTCTCTTCACAATATCTGAATTTTAACAATAGTGGCTTTAAATATTCTGACCTTATTAAGCATACATCTGACGATTCGCTTTATAGTGATTTTAATAATATGATAAGCAAACTATCTGAAAACAATTATCTTTCTGTTGCTTATCACCCCGATATTCTTTCATTCGGTTTTGCAGTTGAAAAACAATATTTCAGTTTTAATATTACCGAAAAAATAGATTTCAGGTTTCGTTATCCAAAAGATTTTATGGAATTTCTTTGGAAAGGAAATGGTAATATGAGTAAGGAGATAAACTTAAATTTTGGAATAAATTTTTCTCATTACCGCGAATATGGATTTGGATATGCTCGTGAAATAAATGATAAACTTACTGTTGGCGGTAAGTTATCCTATCTTTCTGGAATGGAAAACGTTTGGACAGAAAAATCAGATATCATATTTTATACCGACCCACTTACTTTTGATTATACAGCAAAATCAAATATCATCATCAATACTTCGGGAATAGATAGCAATTCATTTGAAAATATTAATGTTATCAACTATGCTTTTAAAAAGAAAAAGAAAAATAAAGGCATGGGAATTAACTTGGGTTCTGTATATAAATACAACAATAAATTTACATTTTCTGCAAGTATAATTGATATCGGATTTATTAAATGGAAAGATTCGCCAACTAATTATCAAAGCAAAAATCCCGGAGCATCATTTACTTACCAAGGTATTGATATCACTAAACTCAATGATTCTTTAACTATAGGAGAATCGCTTAATACAATTAGCGACTCTTTAGTCAAAATATTTAAGATAGATACTGTTCGTCATAATTACACTACCAGGTTATCAACCCAATTTTATCTTGGAACAAATTATTATGTTACGGAAAGAAGTAATGCAGGTATTTTATTTTATAGTCAGGTATTTGATAAAACAATTCATCCGAGTGTTTCATTATCTTACAATCAAAGAGTTGGCAGATGGCTGAATGCTTCGGCTTCTTATTCTATTTACAATCGCAGTTACAATAATATTGGTTTGGGATTAGCGCTTAATGGCGGTCCAATTCAATTGTATGTTGTAAGCGATAATGTTTTAGGAGTATTTTTCCCTCAGAACACAAAAAACTTACATCTTCATGCTGGTATTAACTTAACATTTAGCAGAAAACCTTCTGATAGAGATAAAGATGGAGTACCTGATAAAAAAGATGCTTGCCCTGATGTTCCCGGTCCAATAAAGTTTAATGGTTGCCCTGATAAAGACGATGATAAAATTCCGGACAAAGATGATGCATGCCCCGATAAACCCGGCTTACTTGAATTTAATGGTTGCCCCGATAAAGATGGCGATAAGATTATTGACAAAAAGGATTCTTGTCCTGATGCCGCAGGACTTATTGAGTTTAATGGATGTCCTGATAAAGATGATGATAAGATTATTGACAAAAAGGACTCTTGTCCTGACGATTCGGGCTTACCTGAATTTGCCGGTTGTCCCGACCGTGATGGCGATAAGATTATTGACAAGCACGACCTCTGTCCTGATTCTGCCGGAACAGCAGAACTCTTCGGATGCCCTGATAAAGATGGCGATGGTATCACCGATAAAGAAGACCGATGCCCCAACAAACCCGGACCAAAAGAAAACGATGGATGCCCATTGACACGGTTACACCTGATAGATGAAAAAGGAAATATCTCCACTACGGTTGTGATAGATGAAAAAGGAATGTTCCGTTTTACTCATTTACCGCCAGATGAAAATGTGCGATTACAATTAGAATCGTATGATGTGCTAATCGTAAATGAACTGAATGTGGCAGTGGGTACATTGGTTCGTACAGCGCGCAGGGGAATTGATGGATATTTTCATTTTGACAAACTTTCTTCTAATGCCGACAAACTTTCCGATATACAAATAAAACTCAAAAAAGAGGAAGCCCTTGCAGTGATGGATGCGATGGAAAATTTAGAATTTGATTTCGGCAAGGAAGCAATTCGCACTACTTCATACTCAGGTCTTGACAAACTTGTTGAATTGATGAAGAAAAATCTAAACTGGCGATTGAAACTTTCCGGACATACCGATAATGTTGCTTCTATGAAATATAATATGACTCTTTCCAAGAAACGAGTAGAGGCAGTGAAGAAATATTTAGTGAGCAAAGGAATTACAGAAGATAAAATTGTTCTTAAATGGTATGGACCCACCAAGCCAATAGCAGCAAATAATACTGAAGAAGGAAAGCAAAAAAATCGCAGAGTGGAGTTTTTAATTATTCAATAATGTTACAGATAATCAATTTAAAAAAGTAAAATGACATTTAATCCTGGTCCGATTCTTGAAAAAATAGAGTTTCCCTCTGATATACGTAAACTAAAAGAGGAAGAACTGCCTCAACTATGCAAAGAATTACGTCAGTTCATTATTGATGTGGTTTCAAAAAAAGGCGGACATTTTGGTGCGAGTTTAGGTGTAGTAGATATCACTGTTGCTATTCATTATGTTTTCAATACTCCCGATGATTTATTAGTATGGGATATAGGTCATCAGGCGTATGGGCATAAAATTCTTACAGGCAGAAGAAAAATTTTTTCCACCAATCGGGTTTATAAAGGCATCAGTGGATTTCCCAAACGTAGTGAAAGTGAATATGACACCTTTGGAGTTGGACATTCATCCACATCTATTTCTGCTGCACTTGGAATGGCGGTGGCAAATCGTTACAAAAAAGAAAAGAAAAAAGTTATTGCTGTTATTGGCGATGGAGCAATGACAGCAGGACTCTCTTTTGAAGGATTGAATAATGTAGGAATGGAAAATGCCAACCTGCTTGTGATACTTAACGATAATTGTATGTCTATCGACCCAAATGTGGGTGCACTAAAAGAATATCTCACTGACATTACTACTTCGCATACTTACAACAAATTCAAAAATGAAATTTGGACTTTGTTCGGCAAACTCAGTAGATTTGGACAGAGTGCAAAAGAAATTGTTTCCAAAATAGATCTCGCTACTAAAACTTTTCTGCTCAAGCAAAGCAATATTTTTGAAGCGTTTAAATTCCGCTACTTCGGTCCCGTTGATGGACATGATGTAATTCGTCTTGTGAAAATTCTAAAAGACCTGAAAGATATTCCCGGACCAAAAATACTGCACGCCCTCACTGTGAAAGGAAAAGGATATAAATTTTCGGAGGAAGGAAATCCGACTTTCTGGCATGCACCTGGTGTTTTTGACAAACAAACGGGCAAAGGCATAGAGTCAGTTTCCAGCAATCATCAGCCGCTAAAATATCAGGATGTGTTCGGATATACTCTTGTTGAACTTGCAGAACAAAATTCCAAAATAATTGGTATCACTCCTGCTATGTCATCAGGATCTTCGCTCAACATTATGATGAAAGCCATGCCCGACCGTGCGTTTGATGTGGGAATTGCAGAGCAGCATGCAGTAACTTTTTCCGCAGGATTAGCAACACAAGGACTTATACCTTTCTGCAATATTTATTCTTCTTTCATGCAACGAGCATACGATCAGGTTATTCACGATGTGGCGATTCAAAATCTGAAAGTAGTTTTTTGTTTAGACAGAGGAGGAGTAGTAGGTTCTGATGGACCTACACATCATGGAGTATATGATATTGCTTATCTGCGATGCATTCCAAACATGATTATTTCCGCACCGATGAATGAAGAAGAACTCCGCAACTTGATGTACACAGCACAGTTAGATGAAATCCATCAGCCGTTTTCTATCCGTTATCCCCGTGGAACTGGTGTTATGACAGAATGGAAAACTCCTTTTCAAAAAATTGAAACAGGAAAAGGAAGAAAAATAAAAGACGGAAAAAACATTGCAATATTAACTATCGGACATATCGGAAATTTTGCCATCACCGCTTGTGCTGAACTTGAAAAACAAGATATTGATGCTGCACATTACGATTTGCGTTTTGTGAAACCACTTGACACAGAACTTCTGCACGAAGTGTTTTCAAAGTTTGATAAAGTAATTACCGTTGAAGATGGTTGCATCATGGGGGGAATGGGAAGCGCAGTGCTGGAGTTTATGACCGAACATAATTATCATTCTCATATAAAACGTCTCGGCATCCCTGACAAGGTGATTGAACATGGAAAACAAAAAGAACTTTATGCTGAATGTAACTACGATGCAAACGCAATTATCAAAACTGCTGTTGATTTAGTGCTAATAAGACAACCTATTCTATAAATTGGAAGGGCAAAATTGAACTTGATAATTCCCTGTGACTTGCCATAGAGTTTCCTCTGTCATTCTGAACGCAGTGAAGAATCTTATAGATATTTCGCTTCGCTCAATATGATAGTTTGATACCCTGCGACTGCAGGGTTGTTCATTGCAAAATGATTTTGTCTTGAAGGACAGATGGAATTATTAACTCCGTCATTTATGACGGAGGATAATGGAATCCATAACGGCTTTAGCCATAACTTTAGGGCGGTTCCAAAAATTGATTTCGTCATTGCGACTGCGAGGCACGAAGCAGGAAGCAATCTCTATTTCTACATGAAAAAACAGATTGCTTCAGTCGTTCCTCCTTCGCAATGACGTTTATTTGTATTTTTAGAACT
>JAZDJJ010000135.1:0-13444 GCA_043804035.1 Bacteroidota bacterium | reverse complement strand
TCATCATTAGTTCGTCATGGCGGGCTTTGACCCGTCATCATTAGTTCGTCATGGCGGGCTTTGACCCGTCATCATTAGTTCGTCATGGCGGGCTTTGACCCGCCACCTCATTAGTTCGTCATGGCGGGCTTTGATTTTGAGCCCGTTTATGTATGATTGAAAATTTTATGTAGGTTTGTTTCGAATTTTTATGAGAGAAAAAGCATTATATATAATAGTAGGAATTATTTTTACAGTATTTTTTTGGTCTTGTATAAAAAAAATACACTATAGTTCTGTACCGCATATTGAATATGAAGATTTTATCAGATATGGAAAAAATATTGATTCAGTTGAACTAGTAATTTCATTTACCGATGAAGAGGGAGACATTGGATTAGACAAGGCAGATACGCAAGGTATTTTTAAAAACGGAAATCTATGGATGATTTATTATTATGACTCAAATGGAACATGGGCTGCGCATGATACTTCTCGCACCAGTCCGCAATTTGATACATTAAAGATTGGATTTCGTGTGCCTCCGCTTTTGCCACCTGGCGATCCTGATGAGCCAATGAAAGGATTGATTTATGTAAAACAAAATCCATTTATTAATTTTTCTAAAAAAATTATGTACGAAATTTATTTGTACGATAAGGCGATGCATAAAAGTGAGAAAATAAAAACACCTGCCATTTATCTGAATTAGTAATTTTTCTTCCTGTGAATCCTTCCATGATTTTTTCTATCAAAAGCAAATCGGTTTTTAATAAGATAGCTATTGAACTTTTTTGTCTGCAAGCCAAAAAAAATTCTGTTTATAAAAAGTATATCAGGCAAATAAATATAAATCCCGAAAAAGTAAAAAGCATAATTGAAATTCCCTTTCTTCCGATTGAATTTTTTAAATCACATAAGATTACAACTAATCCGAAACTTTTTACAAAACTGTTTCTGAGCAGTGGCACAACAGGAACAGAACGAAGCAAACATTATGTTGCCGACATTTCTCTTTATGAAAAAAGTTTCCGAAAATGTTTTGAACTTTTTTATGGAGATATAAAACAATACACTATCCTTGCGATTCTTCCTTCTTATTATAAGAACAAAAATTCTTCCTTGCTTTATATGATAAATGATTTGATTTACAGAAGCAAAAAAAAAGAAAGTGGATTTTATTTAGATTCAGACAATAAAAAATTAGTTGATATAATTCAAAAGATTTTATCTGAAAATAAAAAAGTGATTCTTTTTGGAGTGCCTTCTGCTTTGTTGAAAATGTCTGCTTCATTCACTAATTCTCTAACTAATTCTCTTGGACAAAAATTTATTGTAATGGAAACAGGCGGTATGAAAAGCAGAAGCGAAGAGATAATAAGAGAAGAACTTCACAAAACCCTCTGCGAAAAGTTTGGTGTAAATAAAATTCATTCGGAATACGGAATGACCGAACTATTCTCACAGTCATATTCACAAGGTGATGGACTTTTTTATTGTCCGCCATGGATGAAAATTTTTGTACGTGATGTAAATGACCCATTTCAGATTCTTCCTTACGGCAAGACAGGTGCGATAAATATCATTGACCTTGCCAACATTCATTCTTGCTCTTTTATAGCCACACAGGATTTGGGAAAAATTTATGAGAACGGAAGTTTTGAAGTTCATGGAAGAATGGACAACAGTGATTTGAGAGGGTGTAATTTGATGATAGAATAAAAATTACGTTGACCTTATTAAGAATATTTTTCGGCACATGTATAAATAATTATTAACAAAGTAACAATGTTGAAAAATATTTTTTCTTAATAATAAAAATTGTTTTTTTATATCAAACACAATCAATTTATGCATTTCTGCGACTTTATTTAATGTTTATTTTATGTTGAAACTTTGTACGAAAACACATTTCTATTTTCTGTAATTTTGTTTTCAAAAAAAATATCAAAAGCAATTTCAAAAATTCAAAATATTCGCAATCTCAATTACCAAAACATTTAACCGCAAAGAGCACCAAGAAATCGCAAAGCATTAATTTTTTTTATGGTATATTGAGTTCTTTGTAAAATGACTTTGCGCTCCGTAGTAAAAAATCAATTTTTAAAACCGCCACTAATAAAATCATTGTTGAATCATGGAAACAAAAAAGAAATTTCACGAAAGAACCAAAACCAATATCATCCCTCAATCGGAATTAGGAAGAGAACTCGGCAAACTTCCTCCGCAGGCAGTTGATTTGGAAGGAGCAGTTCTTGGCGCTTTAATGTTAGATAAAGATGCGCTTTCAAATGTAATTGACATTCTGAAGCCGGAAGTATTTTATAAAGAATCTAACCAACGAATTTTTGCCGCCATCCATAATTTATTTCAAAAATTAGAGCCGGTTGATATTCTCACTGTAACACAGGAATTAAAAAAAGCAGGTGAATTGGAAATAGCGGGAGGATCTTTTTATATTACACAACTTACCAATCGTATTGCTTCTTCTGCTAATGTAGAGATGCACTCACGCATCATTCTTGAAAAATATTTACAGCGGGAACTTATTAAACTCTCAACAGAAACCTTGCATGATGCTTATGAAGATTCTACAGATGTTTTTGATTTATTGGACAAAGCCGAAGAACGACTTTATTCAATTGTCCAGACGAACATACGGAAAAATTATATTAACATCCGTTCTCTGCTTGGCGAAGTAATTAAACAAATAGAATCTGCCCGCGATCAAAAATTCAGAGGCGTGCCAACGGGTTTTTCTCGTATTGATGCTATTACAGGAGGATGGCAAAAATCTGACCTCATTATCGTTGCTGCACGTCCGGGTATGGGAAAAAGTGCATTCGCTGTTTCAGTTGCAAGAAATGCAGCCATTGATTTTCAACAGCCTGTTGCTATTTTTTCCCTTGAAATGACTTCCCTTCAATTAGTAAATCGTCTTCTGGCAAGCGAAGCAGAACTACCTGCCGATAAACTCAAAAGAGGAGAATTACGGGAAGACGAATTTCAACAACTTAATTCAAAGATTGGAAAATTAGATAATGCACCAATTTTTATTGACGATACTCCTGCTCTTTCTATTTTTGAATTTCGTGCCAAAGCGAGACGACTCAAAGCACAACATAACATTTCACTGATTATTATTGACTATATGCAAATGATGGTTTCGGGGCAGGAAGGAAAAGGGAACAGAGAACAAGAAGTGAGTTTGATTTCCCGTTCGCTGAAAAATATTGCCAAAGAACTGGATATACCCATTATAGCCGTTTCTCAACTCAGCCGTGCGCTGGAAACACGAGCCGACAAATCACGCAGACCACAACTTTCTGACCTTAGGGAATCGGGAGCCATTGAACAAGATGCCGATATTGTAATGTTCCTCTACCGTCCTGAATATTATGGTATAACAGAAGACAATGAAGGAAAGCCATTAAAAGGTATTACCGAAGTCATTATTGCCAAACACCGTAACGGAAGAACGGGAACGGAAAATCTTATGTTTATTCAGCAGTATACTAAATTTATTGAACCATCTCTTTTTACTACGTTACATGATTCTGGTTTGGGAGACGATTTTGGAGATAGTAGCGGTACAATCATACGTAGTTCAAAGATGAATGATATTGAAGAGGATTTGAAATAATTGCAATTTCTCTATATCCGCAGGTAACTACATAAAATAGAATTACGATTTAAGAACAACAAATAACGAATTAATGTTTGAGTTTGTTATTCAATTTTTTCCTGCTCGTAGGGAGAATATCAAACAATAACACAATGATTATGAATAATATGAAATTTGCAACCGCAATAAACTGCATGGACGGAAGAACTCAGGTACCGGTAATTGAATGGTTGAAAAAAAAATACAAAGTAAATTATGTAGATATGATTACAGAACCGGGACCAAACAAAATATTGGCAGAGAACAAAGATAATTCTGCACTTGAATCTATAAAAAAGAGAATTGACATTTCAGTAAATAAACATGCTTCAAAATTTATTGCAATAGTAGGACATTATGATTGCGCTGGTAATCCTGTAGAAAAAGATATACAATTAAAGCAAATACTATCTGCCATTAAAATAGTTAAGTTATGGAATTTTAATGTTCAGGTGATAGGATTATGGATAGATGAGAAATGGGAAGTTTGTGAGGTTAAATGATTTCGGATTTACTTCGTAAAATAAATTTTCAAATGAAAAATAAACAAATAATAATGAACCCTAACAAAATAGTTCGCTATTTAGGAAACCCACAGGAAGAATTTACAAAAAAAGATTTGATTAAGTTCATAGAGAATAATAAGATTGAAATGGTCAACTTTAGGTACGTAGGAGGAGACAGCAGATTGAAGACACTTAATTTTGTAATTACCGGCAAGAATCAATTAGATAAACTATTGTCAAGGGGAGAAAGGGTAGATGGTTCCAGTTTGTTTTCTTATATTGATGCAGGGTCAAGTGATTTATATGTTGTCCCTCGTTACAATACTGCTTATGTGAATCCGTTTTCCATTATTCCTACAATAGATATACTTTGCTCTTTTTATACCAATAAAGGAGTTCGTCTGCCAAGTTCTCCGGAAAATATTGTTAGAAAATCTCATGAGGCGTTAAAGAATAGTACAGGGTTAAGTTTTGAAGCTATGGGCGAGTTAGAGTATTATGTTTTTTCTAATAAACAGCAGATTTATCCTGTTATGGCTCAGAAGGGTTATGGCGAATCATCTCCATTTTCTAAATGGGAGCAGTTAAGATGCGAAGCTATGCAGGCAATTGTTCAGACAGGAGGGAAAATAAAATATGGTCACTCCGAAGTGGGCAATATTTGTGAAGGAGACCGGGAGTTTGAACAGCATGAAATTGAATTTCTTCCTGTTCCTGTAGAAGAAGCGGCTAATCAAATTGTTATTGCTAAATGGATATTGAGGATGATTGGATATAAGTATGGAGTAACAATTGCTTTTGCACCCAAGATTTTGATTGGACATGCCGGTAGCGGACTTCATATTCATACAAAATTAGTTAAGAATGGAAAAAATATGATGATTGAAAAAAATAAATTAAGCGATATTGCAAAAAAAGTTATTGCCGGTTATCTAAAACTGGCACCTTCTCTGACTGCATTTGGTAATACTATCCCTCTTTCTTATTTGAGATTAGTTTCATATCAGGAAGCACCGACAAATATATGTTGGGGTGATGAAAATCGTTCTGCATTAGTAAGGGTTCCTCTGGGCTGGGTAGGTATTAATGATATGGTCAAAGATATCAATCCACTGGAAAAGGGAAAATTTTTGAGTAATAACGATAACCAAACTGTAGAATTTCGTTGTCCTGATGGTTCATCTGACATCCATCTTTTATTGGCTGGACTAATTGTAGCAGCTCGGTATGGATTGGAGATGGAAGGTGCATTAGAATTTGCTAATAAACTTTATGTGGATGTAAATATCTTTTCTTCTGAGCATACGAATATTCAGAAAAAATTGTTACAGTTACCTGCATCATGCTGGGAATCAGCCGAAAATCTTTTGAAAGATCGGGAAATATACCAGAAAGACGGTATTTTTCCTTCAATAGCAATTGATGGAATAGTGAAAAAACTTAAAAGTTACAATGATAATAACCTGAGTAAAAAGTTATATAATAATAAAGATGAAGTTAAGAAATTGATAGATAAATATCTCTATTGTGCGTAATCCCAAAGTGGTCAAGCCACAACCGTTCGGATGAGCGTTCGTTCTATCTACTGATGAACCACCCTCAGTTCATCTTTTGTTGATTTTTTTTGACACAAAAAATTACGTCTCGCAAAGACATTTCCCGAAATAATCCTGAACTTGTTTCAGGACGGGGCAAGTATTTGTATTTTTAGAACTGCCCATTAGTCAATAACTAAATCCGAATTGCGAAACAAATTTAAATTGCAAATAAAAGGTTCTTTAACACACGAATATCTTACAACTTACTGCGTGATAGTTCATTTTACATCTGCAATTTTTTCCGCCATATATTCGCCTTTCATTAGTTTGGTTTTTATTTTTGAAAATGCTTCTATTGTTTCTTTCACATCGTCAAGTGTATGAACGGCTGTGGGAATCAATCTCAGAATTATCATTCCTTTTGGAATCACAGGATAAACTACCATTGAACAGAAGACATTATAGTTTTCTCTTAAATCAAATATAATATTTGTTGCTTCAGCAATTGAACCCGAAAGATAAACAGGTGTAACGGGCGAAGAAGTGTTACCGATATTAAATCCGGCTTTTTTTAATTCATTTTGCAGAGCACGTGTAATCACCCAAAGTTTTTCTCTGAATTCAGGATGTTTTCGCATCAACTCTAATCTTTTTAAGGCACCAATTACTATAGGCATTGGCAATGATTTAGCAAAAATCTGGGAACGCATATTGTAACGTAGATATTCAATAATTTGTTCTTCGCTTGAAATAAAAGCCCCGATTAAAGCAAAAGATTTTGCAAACGTGCCAAAATAAATATCAATCCCATCCTGACAGTTCTGTTCTTCTCCTGCACCTCCACCATTCATTCCCATAGTACCGATGCCATGAGCATCATCAACAAAAAAACGAAAATTATATTTACTTTTCAATTCAACTATCTCTTTTAATTTTCCTTGGTCGCCACGCATTCCAAAAACTCCTTCGGTGATTACTAAAACAGAGCCATTTGTTTCTTTAACAATTTTCGTAGCTCGTTCTAATTGTTTTTCAAGATTTGTAATATCATTATGCGTGTAAGCAAAACGTTTTCCTAAATGAAGTCGCACTCCATCCACAATGCAAGCATGCGATTCAGCATCGTAAACAATTACATCATGTCTGTCAACTAAAGAATCAATGGCAGAAATCATTCCCTGATAACCATAATTAACGAGGATAGTATCTTGCTTTTTTACAAAATCAGAAAGTTCGTTTTCTAAATGTTCATGAAAAATTGAATTGCCCGACATCATTCGCGCACCCATTGGCAAAGCCAGTCCGTATTTTTCTGCTGCTTCGGCATCTGTTTTTCTTATTTCAGGATGATTGGCAAGACCGAGGTAATTATTCAAACTCCAGACAATTCGTTCTTTCCCTCTGAAAATCATCCGATTGCCGATAGGTCCTTCTAATTTTGGGAAAGTAAAATAGCCATGCGATTCTTTTGCATATTGCCCGATAGGACCGCGGTTTTCTTTTATTTTATCAAATAAGTCACGCATTTTTTTAAGTTTATTTTAGGATTTACGCACAAACATACATAAAATTTTAATGTTGCATACGGTTATTTTAATGTTGCATACGGTTATTTCAATGTTGCATACGGTTGTTTCAATGTTGCGGATGGTTGTTTCAATGTTGCATACGGTTATTCCAATGTTACATATGGTTATTCCAATGTTGCATATGGTTATTCCAATGTTGCATACGGTTGTTTCAATGTTGCAGGTGGTTGTTTCTATGTTGTCAGGACTTATGGGCGGTTCCAAAAATTGATTTCGTCATTGCGACTGCGAGGCACGAAGCAGGAAGCAATCTCTATTTCTACATGAAAAAACAGATTGCTTCAGTCGTTCCTCCTTCGCAATGACGTTTATTTGTATTTTTAGAACTGCTCATAATTTCCTAAAGTAACAGAATTGCTCGCATACTTTCCTTGTCCCGGATTTTTAACGGCTATTGTAGACCCATGAAAATATTCTACACGCTCTACTCTACCGGAAACATTTCTCCCGTGTGTATATGTATATCCAATAGTAGTTTGTGGTAGTTGCCATGTAAACCTTGAAATTAATTCCCACGATCTACCTGCAAATGTTCTATTAGGGTCGGTTTTAAATAATCCGATGTCAATTCTCCACGCTTTATTTGTTTTACTCCATTGAGCAGTAGGGTCAAAGTTACTCCATGCTGCACGTCTGTTGGCTTTTGTGTTCCATGGGTCAATCACCCCTTTAGTAAAAATAGTAGCACTAAAATCCCATAAAGAAGTAAATATAGTTCCTAAAAAATTTCCTGATGGATCAGTAAACTTTAGCGGATTATTAATGCAGTAACTATACCTATTAAAACTCTGTGTGCCGCTTGCATTCTGCACAAAGTTATCCGGGCTCAGCATCCTTGCTATGAGTGGGTCGTAAACTCTGCCATTCATATTTATCAATCCAAATTCTCTGTGATGCTCGTGCCCTGTAAAGCCACGTATAAGCCACTGGGGTTTTGTGTTGGGGTTTGCAGTGTACGTCCAGTCGTTAGGGTTTCGTTCTCTTCCCCAAGCGTCAAAACTTTGGGCATAAATTTTTTGTCCTCCGTTATCATAAATTCCTACAATACTTCCGAGATGATCAGTGTGTGCATAATAAATCCATTCCCGTCCTGCGTTTTGTTTCACTGCAATCGCTGCTAATCCATCGCCTCCTGCAATATATTTTACTTCATAGATATTATTACCACTCATTATTTTTTCGTAGTTGCCAGCATAAATTATTTTTCTCAGCGTGTTGTTTTGATTGTCGGTGAGCATAGATATTTTTCTTGCATAATCAGGTCCGTAAGTAAAATGCAAATGTAAATTATTTTCTGAAATGTTTTCGGCTTTCTGAAATGCGGTGTAGGTTATGTTTTGCTGTAACATAGGAATACTAACTGGGTTATCAATATTTATTACACGACTGCCATCATCAACAATATCGCCACTTTGATTTATCAAAGCCGTTACAGAGCCAAGATGATATTTTATCACATAATACATTTTATCACTATTGTTTTTTTTATCATAATTGCATCAAGTCCATCGTTGCCACAAATGTAATGTATTTTTTTTGTATTCTGTCCTGTTGTTTCTTCTTCGTAATCGCAGAGGTATTTGGTTTTAACAGATGTGCCGTTTTATTTTACAAAATTATTTGTGCTATCCGGCTTAGTGCTAAATTGCTTGAAATGATAAGTTTCATTTCTCGTCTTTACTTCTGTTTTTTTACCGTCTTGCATCCGATAACTTTCATTTATTAAAAAAGTAGTATCGTTTAATATACTTCCAGCTCTTACATATGCTTTATATGGATATTCTGATGGATACCAATGCTCAAATAGAATAGTATTATTTTCTATTTGGAAGACACCCCAATCGTATTTGCTATTTTGATAACTTTTATTATTAATGAATTCGTTTACTATATAATTATTCATTTCACTTTCGTTTGAAAATGATCCTCCAGCAGATAATACGATACCATTTCTATAAAAAAAATAAATAGAAAAATAAGTAGCATCTACTTTTTGATAATAATAACCATCAATCCCTAATTGACTTCCTGTATAATTAGTTCTTTTAATAGAAAGGTCGTCATCTTTCAGGGGGTTATCCTTTTTACAATTACCTGCCATGTTCATTATTGCTAATAATAAATATATCATCATTTTTGATTTTCCTAATGTTACCACAAGAACCCTCCCCCAGATCCGAACTGAAAATAAAATTTATTAGGTCTATCTACTATTGAAAAGCGGGGCGAACCTATTTTATCGTGAATAAGCACATTTTGAATATTATGCCTTCTGTTTTCTGTGTCGGTTCCAAAACGGAATGGGCCTATACCAATATATCCAACTCCGGCACGATATTCATCAGGATCTGCACCAGTATTTGGATTTTTAATGTAATACTTTTTACCATTTCTGCTTTGTGTTATTCTGTCATCATTTTTTAATCCCGGATCTCCTGTAAATAAATTCATTCCAACATGAACAGGTCCAACTTGTATTTTAAGAGCAGCCGTTCTATATCTATCACCACCATCCCCAAACGGCAGTCCAAAAGACATGTCATTCTCATATTTAACATTAAGGCCTGGTATGCCTATTCTTGTATCCCAAAGCCTTTGATCGAATTTATCGCCCGGGCCGTTGTATGTTGTGCTGCCCGTTACAAAAAATGGAGTCAGCCCTATCTCGTACCCATAAGTTGTTTGCCAACCAGGAGTAACATCATAATTTTTCCAATAATATCCAACGCCTCCATGTACTCTTGCACTTACTGGAAGTATTTGTGGTACTCCAACGGAACCCTGAATTCCAACACCTCTTTGATGGGTCCCTAACGATACATCAACCTTAACTGCTACCGGAGATACATATTTCTGAAGGTCATACCCTGTTTCTGTAAAAAAAACAAAATATACGGCTGTTGCAATCAAAAGCGGGTTTTCCCCATCCGGATCAGTATATTTTAGCGGATTATTCCCCGCATAACTGTATCTATTAAATGTCTGCGTAAAATCTGCATTCTGCACAAAATTATCCGGGCTCAACATCCTCGCAACAAGCGGATCATAGAGCCGTCCATTCATATTTATCAAACCAAACTCCTTGTGATGCTCGTGTCCTGTAAATCCACGTATCAGCCACTGGGGTTTTGTGCTGGGGTTTGCAGTGTACGTCCAGTTGTCAGGGTTTCGTTCCCTTCCCCAAGCATCAAAACTTTGGGCATAAATTTTTTGTCCTCCGTTATCATAAATTCCTACAATACTTCCGAGATGATCGGTGTGTGCATAATAAATCCATTCCCGTCCCGCGTTTTGTTTAACAGCAATTGCGCATAGCCCATCGCCTCCTGCAATATATTTTACTTCATAAGTATTATTACCACTCATTATTTTTTCGTAGTTGCCAGCATAAATTATTTTTCTCAGCGTGTTGTTTTGATTGTCGGTGAGCAGAGATATTTTTCTTGCATAATCGGGTCCGTAAGTAAAATGCAAATGTAAATTGTTTTCAGAAATATTTTCGGCTTTCTGAAATGCCGTGTAAGTTATGTTCTGCTGCAATACAGGAATATTTGCACTGGGATTATCAATGCTTGAAACAGCATGTGGTTTACCGTCATAATTGTAAACGCCTACATCGCTCTTGTCTGCTATATTGCCGGAGGAATAATAAGTTGTGTTAAGTGCAGGATTATTATTGAGAGAAATATTTTTCAGCCGGTCAAGATTATCATATGTAAACGATTCTGTTAATCCTCTGATCTTATCGCTGCGGGTTGAAAGATTTCCGGTGGCAGGTTCAAAGTTATAGTCGTAATTCATTACTGTCTGTGCGTTTTTCATCGCAGTTATGTTTTGCAAAAAACCGAGATTGTTATAAGTTTTATTTATTGTTCCTCCATTGCCATGCAAAGCATTTGTTACTTGTAATCTTTGGTTCATGGCATCGCATTGCCAGATAAGCCCATTGTCGCTTGCTTTGAGTATTTTTTCCAAGTAGCCGTTACTGTTGTAGGTTTTGTTCACTGCAAATCCTCCGGGATAAGTTTCTTTTGTTACGCGGTTTAAGTTATCGTATTCGTATCTACTGCTGTAATCTTTTCCATCTATGTTTTGTTCGGTTATAGTTTGTAGCCGACTCTGACTGTCGTAAGAGTAATCGGAATTTATTCCGTTGAAGCCGGTTACTGTGCTTAACATACCTTTGCCGTTTGGTTTTGTGTCGTAAAAGTAAGTAATTATTTCTTCTCCTCTGGTTTTTGTTAACATTCTTCCAAGTGCATCATAAGTCATGTTGTAAATATTTCCTCTTGCATCGGCTTGGGTTAATAATTGTCCAATGATATCGTAAGTGTAGGTCATCAGTCCTGCGTTAGGGTCGTTGAGGGTTAGCTGTCTGCCAAAATTATCGTAGGTCATGGTGGTAATTGCGCCTCCGGGGGCTGTGATCTGGTTAGGTAATGTTAGTTTCTCTTTTTTACAAAATATTTTTGATGTATCTCTAATATTTCTGTCGCATTTGCAGTTTGCCAACTCTTTTTCTTAAATAAATCGGGGCTTTGATATTCTACTCTTCTTGATTTTTCCTTATGCCTATATGTAAAAGTATTCATTACTCCATCTCTTACTTTAAAATCACTTCCTTTAATGTCCTTCATGTTAGGTAGTGTATCAAATTTTAAATCATAATATTTTTGAATAGCGGATTGCCAATCTTTTTTGGGAAGCAATGTATAATTCTCACACTCTTCATAGGAGTTACTTCCTTTTCCTTTTGTTTTGGTTATACACATCTCTCCATGCCACACTCCTGACTTATCCTTGTACAAAGCAATAACTTCCCATTTCCATTGTCTATCAAAAAATCTATCTATTATTATTTGAATAGAATCTAAATGATTATTATAACGTTTATCCATTTTTGCGAGGAGGCTGTCAAAGCGTTGCCCCATTGTATTAATTACAATAAAAAATAGAAAAAAGGGAAGTAGCGACCGAATTATTTTTAACGCCATGGCCAGAAAAGTTGATTATACAGACTAAATCCATGCGACACTCCTATATTTATTCCATTAATTTGTGACCATGCGCCATAATCACTTACACTTATTCCAGAAGGAACTGAAAGAGTTGATACTTTATTTGACGTTAGTGAATAAACATTCAATCCACCATATACTTTATAATCATATGAATTACCCTCTGATTGCCAAGCATTAATATCTGAAGGTCCTGCCCATGAATACCCTTTGCCAAAATTCGGATGCGTATGTGCTTCAAAAACTGTATTGGCTGGAGCATCTCCTAAATTAACACGCCCTCCAAATGGTCTGCCGTAGCTCACACCTCTTACGTTTCCACTGGAAGTTTCATACCAACCTGTTTCTGCCTCCCAAAAATTAGCTCTTTGTATAGCACCTTGTGCCCTGGCATATCCTCTAAAATTTAAATTGCCTTCATATCTTTGATAATTAATATAAGTGCTAATACTATAAGATCCAAAACTTGTAACACCACCTAAAAGAGCACTTCTCATAATTTCGTCTTGAGATCCTCCCGCTAATGAGGTTCCTACTGCGCCTGCTGTTGCTCCACCGGCAAATGCGCCTGCTCTCCCACCAATGGCTCCTCCTACTAATCCTCCTGCTGCTCCTGAAACAGCACCTTTCCAAGCGCCTTCTCCAACATTACCACCTCCTAATGCAGCAAACCCGCCACCACTAATAGCCCCGGCAGCAGCTCCTCCGGCAACTGCTCCAAGTGCTGAAGCTCCGGCAAACGACGAACCTGCTATTGCGCCACCAACAGCACTGCCAACTCCACCTGATATAGCACCAATTCCTGCACCGCCTAAAGTGTACCACAATAAACCACTTCCCCAATCATGTCCAGTTGTTTTCCCGATTTGCCATCCACTATATCCTCCAATTACAGCACCAATAACAAAATTAATCCACTCCCCATCCGGATCCGTATAAACCAGCGGATTATTCCCCGCATAACTGTATCTATTAAATGTCTGCGTAAAATCTGCATTCTGCACAAAATTATCAGGGCTCAGCATCCTTGCTATGAGTGGGTCATACATGCGCCCATTCATATTGATTAGAGCAAATTCTCTATGATGTTCGTGCCCTGTAAATCCACGTATCAGCCACTGGGGTTTGGTGTTGAGTGTGTATGTCCAAT
>JAZDJJ010000134.1:0-13277 GCA_043804035.1 Bacteroidota bacterium | reverse complement strand
ATTATGAGATTTCTCGCTTCACTCAAAATGACGAATGCTTTCACGGATAAGGTTAAATTGAAAATTTTATGTAGGTTTGTCTGATAGAAAAATTGCTTATGTAATTTGAAACTATGCATTTATAATTATTAAAAAAAAGTGTCCCGCTTTCATACCAAATCCAACCCATAACCACTAACTTCTGCAAATGCTAAATTTCAATAAAATAATCAAAATAGAACCTTTGCTTTTTTGTCTTGTTGTAGGATTAAGTTTAATACCTATTTTATCTTATAAATTTTTCTCAACGCTTGATGGTCCAGCTCATCTATACAATTCGGAACTGATAAAAAATTTATTATTTGACAACAATGAAACTATAAATAAATATTTTTTATTTAATACAATTCCTATTCCTAATTGGTCTGGACATTTACTACTAATAATGTTCAAATCATTCCTTCCTGCATATATAGCAGAAAAGGTAATACTTATTTTATATGTAGTTGGATTTGCATATAGTTTTAGAAATCTTATTTTAATAATTTCTCCAAATAATATTTTTTTTTCTTACCTTATTTTCCCGTTTATATTTTCATTCTTATTTTTTTTTGGGATTTTACAATTTTTCTTTAGCAATTGTCTTCTTACTTTTTTCAATCATTCTTTGGATTAAATATGATAAAAAGGGTTTTACACTGAAAAGAGGAGTTATTTTATTTTTCTTTTTCATGGCGACATATTTTTCACATTTATTTTCTTTTTTATGGCTATTGGTATTTATTTGCATGTACATGTCAATTAATTTTTCTCTTTCGGTAATCCATAAAGAAATAAACTATCGTGATTTGATATTAGCATATTCAAAAAAAGTATTATTTCTTTTTTCTATCTCCATCATTCCAATAATTCTTGTATTTATTTATTTTAATGCTAACCCAGCATATCAAAACAAATCATATATAGATAAAGTAGAACTGGTAGAGTGGCTGAAAAATATCAGACCAATCATTGCCTTACATGTTCAGAAAGAAGAAGTATTTACTAAAAAACTTTTTTATTTACTTGGAGGATTGCTCTCAATAATAATTTATAATAAAGTAAATAAAATTGAGTTTTATGGGAATTCAATCAAAGAAAAATTATTTTCATTTATAAAATCCCTTATTGATGTCAAAGATGTTTGGCTTGTTGCTTCTGTTTTGCTTTTGTATTTATATTTCAAACTACCTGATTCTGACGGTGGTATAGGATATGTTTCAGTTCGTCTTGCATATTTCTTTTTTATTTTTCTTGTGATATGGATTAGTGTTCAATCTCTTCCAAAATGGCTTGGAATATTTTCCGCAATTGTTGCTTTGTATTGTCATTTTAATTTAAATCAATTCTATACACAAGCAGAAGAAAATCTAAATAGAACAGCAACTGAATGTTATAATGCTTCGGAATATATTTCTGAAAATAATGTTGTATTGCCATTGAACTGGTCTGAGCTTTGGCTTCATTTACATTTTTCAAATTATCTTGGAATTGATAAGCCAATGATTATTCTTGAAAACTATGAGTGCACTTTAAATTGGTTTCCTATAAAGTGGAATGACAAACAACTTCCTGCAATGACTTTAGGGGATACGATTATAAGCAATACTCAATGTTTTAACTGGGCAAGAACTGGAACTGATAAAGAAAAAATTAAAAAAGTGGACTACGTTTTTATTTTGGGAAATATGGATAATCGCACAGATTCTTGTGCAAATGAAATAAAACAAAGATTAAATAAATATTTTGAACTATCGTATTCTACTGAAAATTGTAAATTATATCAACTAAAAAAATAAATAATTACTTTTCTTATTGCAACAAAAACATGAAGCCAAAGAAAAATTCAAGAAGCACTATTACCCAAAAGTCGCAAACGAAAATTGATTATTGCTATGAAAATAGTACGCATTTAGTTTTTACTATTTGGGTGAAGATTGAAAATTTTATATTTCATAGAAAAAAAAGTATTTGGGAAGTAACACAGAATCTTTTGGGTATTATACTTTTCTCATAATGAAAAATTTAATCTACGTAATCGTTGCATTTTTTATCGGTGTAAGCACTGCATTTTCGCAGAATGTAGAATTTACAAAAGATAATTTTCCAAATAACAAAAGCGAACTAAAGGAAGTAAAAAGAAGTATTGAAGAAGCAGACAAATATTTTGAGATAGGATATCAAATGTACCGCTATGCACTTCCATTATATTTGAAAGCAAATAATTTCAATCCAAACAATGTGCTGTTAAACTACCGACTTGGTGTTTGTTATCTTTTTTCTGCATACAAACAAAAGGCAGTTACTCACTTAGAAAAAGCATACCAATTAAATCCAATAGTGGGCGAGAATTTATATTATTATCTGGGACGTGCTTATCACTTGAATATGGAATGGGATAAAGCGATAAAAGAATATCAAGCAGCAAAAAATATAACGAAAATAGATGATAAAGAAACATTGGCGGATATAGATAAAAAAATTACTGAATGCAAAAACGGAATGGCGTTAGTAAAAAAACCGGTTCTTGTATTCATTGATAATGTAGGTCCCGAAATTAATTCATCCAATCCTGATTACGGTCCTGTTATTTCTGCCGATGAATCAGTGATGATGTTCACTTCACGCAGAGAAAATACTACCGGTGGAGGTATTGACATGAACGACCAGATGTATTATGAAGACATTTATGTTTCTACAAACGAAAATGGAAAATGGTCGCTTGCAAAAAATATGGGCAAGACGGTGAATACAAGCAATCGTCACGATGCCACAGTTGCACTTTCCGCTGATGGACAAAAACTTTTTATTTATTTAGATGACATGACACGGGGCAGTGGAAACATTTATGAGTGTGAGCAAAGAGGCGAACTGTGGGAGGAGCCAAAAAAAATGAATGATAACATCAATACTAAATTCCACGAATCATCCGCATCACTCACATCTGATGGTAATACTTTTTACTTTGTCAGCAATAAAGAAGGTGGCTTTGGTGAGCATGATATTTACAAATCAATATGGGATACCAAAAAGAAAAAATGGGGCGAAGCAGAAAATCTTGGACCGACTATCAACACATCTTACGGCGAAGAAAGTGTATTTATTCATCCGGATGGCAAGACCCTTTTCTTTAGCAGCGAAGGTCATCAAACAATGGGCGGCTTTGATATTTTCAAATCTATATGGGATAATAATAAAAAGAAATGGTCAACACCCGAAAACATTGGCTACCCAATAAACTCTCCTGATGATGATATTGATTTTGTGCTTTCTGCCAGCGGTAAGCACGCTTATTTTGCTTCTTTTAAACCAGATGGTTATGGTGAAAAAGATATTTACATGATAACATTCATTACCCCAAAAAATCCCGTACTTAATACCGAAGATAATCTGCTTGCAAGTTTGACAGAGCCAATAAAGGAAAATGTTATTGCAAAACAAGTTGCTGTTCCGGTTGTGCAAGTTTCTATCCTCAAAGGAAATGTCTTTGATGTTCTGACAAAACAACCGCTTGAAGCAGAAATAGAATTAGTAGATAACCAACTCAATCAAGTAATTGCTACTTTTAAATCAAACAGTTCTTCTGGTAAATTCCTCGTGTCGCTTCCTGCTGGAAAAAATTACGGCATCGCAGTAAAGAAAGAAGGATATTTATTTCATTCCGAAAATTTCGATATCCCTATCACTGCTGCTTATCAGGAATATGTGAAAGACATTGGATTGAAGAACATTGCTGTGGGAAGCAAAATTGTTTTGAAAAATATTTTCTTTGACTTTGATAAAGCAACTCTACGTTCCGAATCCACTGCTGAATTAGAACGACTCATTAAATTCCTTACTGATATTCCTTCTATGAAAATTGAAATATCGGGACATACCGATAGCAAAGGTGCTGATGAATACAATATGAAACTTTCGCAATCGCGTGCGCAATCCGTTGTAGATTATGTGACACAGCACGGTATTGATAAAAACCGAATTACTGCAAAGGGTTATGGCGAAACAAGACCTATAGCCGGAAATGATACAGATGAAGGCAGACAGTTGAATAGAAGAACAGAGTTTGAGATTTTGAGTAAGTAATTGATGTTACGCAGACGGGAATACATCATTGCAAATGACTCGTATTGAGCTTGCCGAAATAAGTATAACGGCTTGCCGAAGAGAATGAAGCAATCTCTATTATTTATCAATCAACCTATCATCCCATCAACTTATCAATCAATCAACTTTTATTTCTCGCAGATACGCGAAGATATCAGAGCAAAAGATTAAAGTTTATCATAAGTTCATCAACCAATCAAATCGTGTTTTGTCAATGTTTCTCTGCCACCACACAGGTCATTTTGTACTTCTTTACATTGCCTTTTGTACTGAACGCTTCAAAGTATACAATGTAAATTCCGATATTGGCTTTTTGTCTGTCATTAGTAATGCCATCCCAGAAAAAAAATCCTGATGTAGCAAGTAGTTCGTTTCGTATGAGAGTACGCACCAACCGTCCGCGGGAGTCGTAAATATTTACATTGCCAACCATTCCGGGCGTGTCAAATAAATAATTGATACTGAGCACATCGTTGTTTCCGTCATTGTCAGGAGAAAAAATTTTGGGAGAAACCGTAACTTCAGTTCCTGTTTCTTCATTCGTGTACTGTGAATTTTTGTAAGCAGGAGTTGCACCGCCCATACTTTCCGCAGCAGAATGCCAGTTGGTTTCATTTTGTGTGAGATTATCAAAGTTGATGCGTTCCAAAGAAATTCCTTTCGTATCGTTCAACAAAGGCAAATGCCATTTGGAATGATAAAACAATTTGTCAATTATTGTTTGTGATTGATTGATGATAAATACATGGTCGCTGTCGTTATTCAGCGGAGGGATACTTGTCATATTAATAAATCCTTCCATGTTTGGAGCGCTGTACTGATTTTTTATTTTGCTGTCATCTGTGCTCAATACAAAATAATCTTGTGGGAAAATTAAATATCCTTCCGGAGCAATTTGAGTGATGTCGGTGAAAACTCCCGCATCATCTTGAGAACACAAGTAAAGTTCTTTCAGGTCAATCACTTTTGCAGAGCGGTTATAAATTTCTACCCACTCCACTCCGTTTGTTTTTGGGTCAAACAAAACTTCATTGATGATGATGTCATTTGCAGAAGAGCTTTGAGCAATGGCGAATTTAGCTGTATTGATATTGTATATGGAATTACCGGCGCAATCTTTTACATTGCTGTTCAGAGTTACAGTATAAATTGTTCCTGATAAAATTGGAGTTGGAAGAAAAAGAAGCACGCTCATATAATTTGGTCCAACAAAATTTACTTTCGTTGGATTTCCGATGTTATCAATCGTGTAAGCAGAAAAATTCATCAGCGAAATGCTATCCATTATTTCGTTGAAGAAAAGTTGAATCATATTGGAAGTAATCACAGTTGCATGAATAAGTTTTGGAGCGGTAACATCGGGATTGGAAGCGTAAACAGAATTTTTTATACCTGGCGTTCCGCCTTTTACATTCACTGATGCTTTCCAATTATTTGTTCCTCCGCAAAAATTATTCGGATCAATTTGTTCCAAAGCCCATCCGCCATTTTGTTTCACAACATCGTGATACCAATCGGTTGTATAAAAAGCAAATGAAATAATATTTCCGCTTACATCTCGCAAAATCATATTATCTCCTGCATCATTTAGAGAAAGAAAAGATTGGATTCCTACAACAGAAATATTTATTCCGAAAGCAGATGCACCTGCTACGGATGTAAGAATATAAAAACTATCGGGGAGAATAGTAATGTTTGGAAGTGTAATAGTTGAAGTTGCATCTGAAAGTTTCCATCCGTTGAGGTTGATAGGAAAATTCGTGCGGTTGTACAATTCCAGATATTCATAGGCGGGAAGAACAGGCGGAATAGGATTTATATCAGACATAATTTCGTTTATCACCACATCATGAATCTGCGGAACATAATACAAAAAAGAATCAACAGCAGAAACGATTGTGTTTGCCGACATATCCTGCACATTCATCACAGTTAACGTATGATACATTTTATGGATGAAATTGTTTGTAAAAGAAAGATGAACTAAACTAAAATTTCCTGCATCACGTAAGGCAATGAAAGAATTTCCTATGCCGTTGTTTACAAAATAATTTGTTTCTGTGTTTGCAGAGGTGGTATCAACGGTTTCGGAAAAATAAACATCCAACTGATTTTGTGAAAGTACAACAAGAGAATCTATTTTGGGAGAAATTGTATCCACGATTATCTGTCCTGCATAAAAATCATCAAAGTAATGTTTGCCAAAAAAACTTGAAGTAGATTGTTTCACCAACACTCCAAAATAATTACTTGTGTTAAAAGTTGCATCGGTTGTTGTGCCTTCTGTAAAATAATTATTTCCAGTACCAGTGATGTCCCGTTCTAATTTCCACATGTTTACACTGTTGCGTGTAACTTTTGTTTTGACAATATTATTGGAAGTGTTCAACGTGCCGTCAGTTCCGTCAATAATTTTTGTGATGACACCTCCGTTTTTTCTGTAAAGACAAATCTCATCCAACGTGTTTCCAACCCGAACAAAGTATCCATTATTATTTGTGCTTTTCAGATTCGCAGAATCGGAAGTTAAAAATATATCCACATAATTCAGAGAAGAAGTATTGAATTTCAGATTTACACAAAACTCCCATTGCGCGTTTGTAGCACGCGAAGAAGGAGTGCTTATGTAAAAAATATTATTAGCAATACTGTCTATGGAATGTAGTTGCCCAATAAGAATTTCCCATTTTGTATTATCACCAGACCAAGTTGGGTTACTGATAAAATCGCCATCGTTGAAATCATCTTTTACTTGTGCGGAAAGAAATAATGGGAAGAAAAAAAAGATTGAAAGATTTTTTTTCATGAGTATTAAAGTTCAACAACTTCTTTCTTAATCCAATCATATCCTTTCTCTTCCAATTCCATCGCCAATTTTTTTCCGCCCGATTTCACAATTTTTCCGTTGTAAAGTATATGTACAAAATCAGGGACAATGTAATTAAGCAATCGCTGGTAGTGTGTAATCACTATAAATGCGCGTTTTTTTGAACGGAGTTTGTTTACACCATTTGCAACAATGCGAAGAGCATCAATGTCAAGTCCGGAATCAGTTTCATCTAAAATAGCGAGTGTGGGTTCCAGTATTGCCATTTGAAAAACTTCGTTACGTTTTTTTTCTCCTCCCGAAAATCCTTCGTTCACAGAGCGGGTGGCGAGATTAGTTGTCATTTCAACAATCGTTTGTTTTTCTTTCAATAATTTCAAAAAATCCTTTGCCTCCATTGGCGGAAGATTTTTATACGCTCTCAATTCATTGATAGCAATTTTCAGAAAATTGATGGTACTCACACCTGGAATTTCTATAGGATACTGAAACGCAAGAAACAATCCTTCACGTGCGCGATCCTCGGGATTCATCTTTAATAAATTTTTTCCATTGAAGAGCACTTCACCATCTGTAACATCATAGACATTACGACCGGCAAGTACAGCAGATAAAGTACTTTTACCCGACCCGTTAGGTCCCATTATCGCGTGAACTTCTCCTGCTTTTACTTCAAGATTAATTCCGTTAAGGATTTGTTTCCCTTCAATTCCTGCTTTTAGATTTTTTATCGTCAACATATTTTTCATTTTATTTTTTCTTGGATGTGTTTCTTATTTCATTCTAATAGTACTTTTCGTTTCAAGTTTTATCCCTTTGGTCTGTGGGATTTCCACTACAATCGTTCATACAACAATAAATATTTTCAGGGGATTATACTAAAATTCGGACCAATTTTTTTGATAACAAAATCAAATACAAACGTACATAAAATTTTAATTACACATAAACGGAATAAAAATCCAAATTGAGGTGGCGGGTCAAGCCCGCCATGACGAACAAATCAAAAAGGATTTATAAAAGAAAGTTAGGAAAAGATATTTGGTATTGGTATCACAATGTATCAGAGTGTTATTATCACATACAATTGACAATAAAATATTGAAAGAATTTATTTCATGAGAAAATAGAAAACAGGATAGTAGGGTAGATGAAGGAAATGAAGGAGCGCTATGCGATAGAAGTGAATACAGTTGGATTTGATAAAAATCATGTAGATTTTATGTGCAGGTTTTTGTCGAAATATTCGGGAGGACAAGTGATAAGATTAATAAAAAGCATAACAGGTAGAGAAATATTTATAAAAATTTCTGAAGTAAAAAAAGAATTATGAGGGGAGAATTTTGGACGGATGGATATTACATTGCAACGGTGAGTGGGCGAGGAGATAAAAAATTATTGAGAGATATATAGAGAAACAAGGGAGGAAAGAAGATATAAAGCAACTAAAATTATTTGAATTATAATTCAGACGCTCTGCTCTCTTGGCATGGTAATTCACTTTTAAAATGTGGCATAATAAAATTTGTATCTATCATATTTCGGCATTTCGGCAAAGATCAATACCAAGAGGGAATTTATGTTTTAGTAAACAAAATTAGTCCACTTTTTGACATAATCCCCTTTATTTTATTCCGAGTTCCGTTTTTACAAAAAGCAAAATATCATCAACCGGATCAGAATAAAGAATAGTTCCTATTCCGGAATCTAATACAATTTTATATCCCTTTGCTCGGGCAACTTTTTCAATTGCCTTTTTCGCTTTTTCGTTGATGGGCTTGGTGATTTCCATATTCCTCTTTTGGAAATCTTGTTGTGCCTGAACCTGAAAATCCTGTATACGCTGGTTCAGATCCTGCAATTCTTTTTCTTTAGTTTGTTTGATAAGGTCAGTGTACTTAGATTGGTTTGCCTGATATTCAGTAAGTTTATCATTCAGTTCTTTTTGCATGGTAGAGAGAGTTGTTTCTAATTGTTTGTAATAATCGGCAGATATTTTCTTTGCTTCTATCATTTCGGGCATAGCAGATAAAAGAGTATCAAGTTCAAGGTATGCTATTTTTTGTGCCTGAACAGAAAAAGAAATAACAGCCATTGCAATAATTGCAAAAGTTTTCAAAGATGTTTTCATAAAATAAATTTTTTTTAAGATTTGAAGTTTAAATTTTATGCAAACTTACATGAATTTTTCAATTACATATATTTTTGGCATCTGTCCTGAACTCTGGTCTGTCGCCAGGGCAAGTTTGTTTCAGGAATCTCAAATACCAATATTTCGGCAAGCTCAATACGAGAACGGACCCAAAATCAAAAATGTTTCCGTCTTGAAGAATAGACAGAATCACTAATTTATTTGTCTTTATCTTTTATAGGAGTGGTTGGTTTAAATCCAAGTGCTTCAAGCACATCATTGCTTTTATCATATTTCGGATTGGCAAAGAGAATGTTTAGTTCAGTAGATTTGTTAAACATAATGGCGAGCATTTGTTTTTCTGACAATTCTTTGATGGCGTTATATACTTTATCCTGAATGGGCTTTACATATTCCTGACGTTTTTTAAATAAATCTCCATCCACTCCAAATCGTTGTTTCTGAAGTTCTTTGACTTCTTTTTCTTTAGCGATAATTTCTTCCTCACGTTTCTTTTTCATGTCTTGCGTAAGGAGAATTTCTTCTGATTGATACGCCTTGTAAAGTTTATCTACTTCGGCAAGTTTCAGTTCAATTTCTTTTTGCCATGAAATAGAAATCTTATCTAACTCCGCCTGTGCATTTTTGTATTCGGGAATGCTGGTGAGGATATAATCCAAATCTACATAAGCTACCTTTTGCCCTCTGCATAAATACGTTGCAAAAAATAAAATAAGTATTGCAAACAAACTTATTTGTCGTTTGCCAAAGTTCTTTAAATGTGTAATCATAAAAATTAAAAAAAATAAATTTAAATTTGAAGAGCAACAAACTTACATAAAATTTTTTTCATTGTTTTTTATTTCCTAAATTCGGTTAAATCTTAATTTGATGTGCTACGAGTAATATCTGGCTAATCTGTACATAAAAAAATCCTTATCCCTCACTCCATAATTGGCAGTGATGAATCGTCTTGTTTTTCAATTGCCCGTCTGCTTTAGTTGACGGAAAACAAATTAAGATTTAACCCGAATCTATTGTTCTTCATTCTTAAATTCATCTTTACTGCTTGAATATAATTTTCTATTTTTGCCAATAAAATGAAAACAAAAAATAAAATATTAAGTTTAGAGGAATTAGCCGTAGTTTGCGCAAAAATAAAAAAGCAGGGTAAAAAAATTGCTCAGTGTCACGGATGTTTTGATTTGCTTCATCCCGGACATATCAAGCATTTTGAATCTGCGAAAAAAATTGCAGATGTTGTGGTTGTTACTGTTACTCCCGATAGTTTTGTAAATAAAGGTCTTGGTCGTCCGGTGTTTAATGAAAAACTTCGCTTGGAATCACTCGCCGGACTTGCTTCTGTAGATTATGTAGCACTCAATAAATGGCCCACCGCAATTGAAACAGTGAAAATTGTAAAACCTGATTTTTATGTAAAAGGACAGGATTACAAAGACAGAGAAAAAGATGTTACGGGAAATATCAAGTTAGAAGAAGACGCAGTAAATTCAGTGGGTGGGAAAATTTATTTTACAGAAGAAATTACCTTTTCTTCTTCATCACTTATCAATGCACATTTAAGTCCGCATAACGACAAAGCACAGGATTATCTTTCTATGTTTCGGAAAAAATATTCTGCAGACGAAGTAATTGCTGAAATAGAAAAATTAAAAAATATCCGAGTGCTTGTGATTGGCGATACCATTATTGATGAATATCATTACTGTGTTCCACTGGGAAAATCCACCAAGTCGCCGAACATATCAGCAGTTTATTCGCGCAAAGAAATTTTTGCGGGCGGTGTGCTGGCAGTTGCTAATCATATTGAACAATTTGCCGGAGAAGTGGAATTGGTTACAGTTTTAGGAAAGCAAAATGACCAGTTATCAGTGATTGAAGAAAATCTTTCTAAAAGAGTGAGTAGAAAATTTTTCTATCGCGAAGATGCACCAACCAATACTAAGCGCAGATATCTTGATAGTTATCTGAATATTAAATTATTTGAAGTTACTTTTATAAATAATAAATTTATTGATAAAAAATTAGAAGATGAAATTATTTCTTATCTGAAGAAAAAAATAAAAAATGTAGATGTTGTGCTTGTCGCTGATTTTGGTCACGGATTTATTTCTCCGAACATTGTAAGGTTTCTGGAAGATTCGGGAAAATATTTTGCGGCAAACGCACAAACCAACAGCAACAATTATGGGTTCAATTACATTACCAAATACCACCGCGTCAATTATATTTCTATTGACGAACGCGAATTGCGTTTACCGTTCAGCGATAATTATGGTGATTTGGAAAATCTGACGAAACAATTAAAAAAAATTACAAAGGCAGAAAAAATTCAAATCACACTTGGACAGCAAGGCACAATACTCTATGAAAAAAATAAATTTCATTACACACCTGCTTTCGCCACTTCTGTGCGTGATTCAGTTGGAGCAGGTGATGCAGTACTATCTATTACTTCGTTGTGTGCCTACAAAAATTCTTCTCCTGAAATATTGGGTTTCATCGGTAATTGTACGGGCGCACTTGCTGTGCAGATAATCGGCAATGAGCATCCTGTGTATAAAAAAGATCTCACAAGATTCATTCAACATTTTTTGAAATAATGGAAATAAAACAATTTGTAAAAAAATATTTGAGCGATTTTGCTTCGCTTATCAATTTGCTTGAAATCACTGACGCATCTTCAAATAAGTTTTCCTACGAGCAAGGAATTAAAAAAACTGTGGATATGGTAAAAAAAATCCAATTGAGAAATAAAAAAATTATGATGATAGGAAATGGAGGAAGTGCTGGCATTGCAAGTCATCAGGCAGTGGACTATTGGAAAAATGGAGGAGTGAGAGCAACCTCATTTAACGATTCATCTCTGCTCACTTGCATCTCAAATGATTTTAGTTATGCAGAAGTTTTTTCTAAACCCATTGAAAAATTTGCCAATAAAAATGACCTTGTTTTTTGTATCAGCAGTTCGGGAAATTCAAAAAATATTTTGAATGCAGCAGAACAGGCAAAAAAATCAGGATGTTCGGTGATTACTTTTTCAGGATTCAAACCCGATAATCCTCTGCGAAAAATGGGTAACTTAAATTTTTTTGTTCCATCTTTTTCTTATGGATACATAGAGATTATTCACCTTTTTATCATTCATAATATTCTTGATACAAAACTTTATTGCACCGACAAAGTGAATGTGTTTAATAAAAACCTGCCACTTTGAGTAGATTTTTTTAGTGAAAATATTTGCTCCGAATTTTTTATTTAAAACAGTAAAATATTCTAATTTGTTTGCCTTGTTTTTTTGTGGTATAGATAGCAGAACGAATTAGAAAATACCAAAAGGAAGTAATTTTTAGAAGTACTCTGTAATCAATTGATTTATTTTTCCGGTTCCTGTAGCAGGTCAATGAAATCAATGGAAGTGGTCTCCATTTTGAACACCACCTTTTTTACCATAGAAGCAAGAATATTGTAGCAGATAAGAGCAGTAATACCCACAATAAGTCCTGCCACAGTTGTTACCATTGCTTCATACATTCCACTAGCAAGAACACCGATGTCAATATTGGCGTGAGTGCGGTCGTATTCCACTTTCATATCATGGAAAGCACGCACCATTCCGGTAACAGTACCAAGAAATCCAAGCATTGGTGCAGCGCCCGCGCAAGTGGCAAGAGCAGCAAGACCACTTTCTAATTTTGCAACTTCAATGTTACCCACATTCTCAATGGCTTTTTCAATATCTCCAAGTGGCTTGCCGAGTCGTGAAGTTCCTTTTTCTATCATGCGGGCAATTGGACTTTCTGTACTTTTACACAATATCTTTGCCGATTCCACATTTCCGTTGTGTATGCTGTCGCGAATATTATTCATAAAATTAATCGGTAATCGTGATGCCTTTCGGATAGCAACAAATCTTTCTACAATAATATATACTGCAATAAGCGAACATAATGCAATGGGAATCATTACAGGTCCGCCTTTTACAATTAATTCCCACAGCGAAAAATCCTGTATGGAAGTAACAGGATTTATTGGCTGAGTAGCGGCTGAAGCAATATGTTTTACAGTATCTGCTAAACTATCAGTATTATTTTGAACAATTTGAAGTAGAAACATTTTAGTATTGATTAAAAATAAATTTGTGCAAATATATGAATGTTTTTTATGCTGAATTTA
>JAZDJJ010000133.1:0-14565 GCA_043804035.1 Bacteroidota bacterium | reverse complement strand
TAACAAAATAGCAACAATAATTTACATAAACCTGAATCCGTGAAGGCATCCGTCATTCCGAGCGAAGCGAGGAATCTCATAATAATTAAAGGGATTGCTTCGGTCGCTGCGCTCCCTCGCAATGACGGTGAGTTTATAATTTCATTCACGGATTAAAGTGAAAAATAAAAATAATCTTATCTGGCAATTTTAGTATTTTTGAATTGCATGCGAAAGTTATTCATTATCATTATTAGCATCATTGGTGTTAATATCCATATTAATACTATATTCTCTCAAGAACACGACCTCCTCCAGTTTTCAGGTGTTGTTGTAGAGATGGATAGCTTAAAACCAGTTTCTTTCACAAGCATTATTGTCAAAAATACTCACAGAGGAACCATCAGTGATTTTTATGGATATTTTTCTTTTGTCGCTCGCAAAAAAGACATCATTGTCTTTTCAGCCATCGGTTACAAAAAAGCATTTTTTATTATTCCCGATACACTGACAAGCAATAAATATTCTCTTATTCAGGTAATGCACAACGATACTATTTTGTTAAAAGAAACTGTCATCTATCCCTGGCCCACCAAAGAACAGTTCAGGGAAGTATTTCTCAACACTAATGTTCCTGATGATGACCTTGTGCGTGCAGAAAAAAATCTGGAACGAGAAAAGATAAAAGAAAAATCTGAACCCATCGTCATGAGTGGAAGTATAGGATACAAAGCATCCATGCAACAACAAAGCGCCAAATTATATTGGGCAGGACAATATCCTCCTAATAATTTATTGAATCCATTTGCATGGGCGCAATTTATAAAGATGTGGAGAGAAGGAAAACTTAAAATTCAAAAAGCAGAAACAGAAACAGAAAAATAAAAATGAAAACAGTTTTAAAATGGAAAGGACTAATTCTTTTCTTAATTATTATTCTTTTTTATTCGGTTTCTTTTGCACAAAAGAATACTGCAATTCTCATCGGCAAACTAACCGATAAAAATAGTAATCCTATTGTTGATGCCAGTGTTTCTGTTCCCGGAACAAAATATATTTCTGTTACAAATGCACAGGGAAATTATCATCTTGTCATCCCTGCCGATACAACTATCACAGTGGAATTTTCGCATATTAGTTTTGGTATTCGCAACAAGACGGTACAAATTTCAGCAGGAACAAAAAAAAATTTCGACTTATCGGTAGAAACATTTCATCTGATGGATACAGTGGTCATAGAGGATAAACTTACACGGAACAATTTCATACAAACAATTCCAATAAAAAATATTTTCGTTCAGGCGGGTGCTTCCGGTGATTTTAATGTGATACTTTTTACGCAACTTGGTGTTCAGCAGAGCAATGAATTAAGTTCTGTTTACTCAGTGCGCGGTGGAAACTTTGATGAGAATCTTGTTTATGTAAACGACATTGAAGTGTATCGTCCTTTCCTGATTCACTCCGGACAGCAAGAAGGATTAAGTTTTGTAAACTCAGATATGATTTCATCTATCAATTTTTCATCGGGAGGATTTGAATCGCGTTATGGAGATAAAATGTCTTCTGTACTTGACATTCGCTATCGTAAGCCAAGAGAATTTGCCGGAAATGTTTCGGGTAGTTTGCTGGGCAATTCGCTTCATCTTGAAGGCGCATCAGAAAGCAAACGACTAACATGGCAAATAGGTGTTCGTGAAAAATCAAATCAGTATCTTCTTAAATCGCTTGATGTAAAAGGAAATTACAAGCCACTTTTCTACGACATTCAATCTTTTATCACTTACAATTTTACCGATGAATGGGAGTTAGATTTGTTATCAAATATTTCGCGCAATAAATACCGTCTCATTCCTCAAACACGAAAATCTTCGTTTGGTACAGTTAATCAGGCACTTCAACTTCAAGTTTATATGGATGGTCAGGAAGTGGATGATTATCAGACATTTATGGGTGGATTATCAACTATCTATCGTCCCTTTGGGAAAGATCTTTCTTTGAAATTTATTTCTTCTGCTTACAGAACTTTAGAAAATGAAAGTTATGATGTGTTAAGTCAATATTATCTTAATGAATTGGAAACCGATTTTGGTAATGATAATTTCGGACAAACATCGCATAACATTGGCATTGGCGGATTTCTTAATCACGCAAGAAATTATTTGAATGCTACTGTGTGCAATTTTGAACACAAGGGAAATAAAATCTTTAATGATTCGCCAAAGAATAAAAAGATTCCTTTTGGAGGACATCAGATTTGGTGGGGAATAAAATATCAGCACGAAATTATCAACGACCAACTTAATGAATGGACAATGATAGATTCCGCAGGATTCTCGCTTCCTCACTCTACAGATTCCTTAGGATACATTGCTCCTTCCATTCAGCCATATCAGGAATTGGAATTGAATGAAATGCTGAGAACAAAAAACATTCTTGAAACAAATCGCTACTGCGGATACTTCCAGCATTCGTGGAGTTTAGACACAAAGGATACAACAGAAATTTCTTTTACAGCAGGAGTTCGTGCTAACTATTGGGACCTGAATAAACAAATTCTTATTAGTCCGAGAGCAACTCTTGCCATGAAACCAAAATGGAAACGTGATGTACTTTTTAAATTTTCATCGGGCTATTATTACCAGCCACCATTTTATCGCGAAATGCGCGACTTTAATGGAATATTGCATACTGATTTAAAAGCTCAGCAGTCCATTCACTTTGTTATCGGGAATGATATCAACTTTAGGGCTTGGAACCGCCCATTTAAATTTGTTTCTGAAATTTATTACAAACATCTTGAACATCTTATCCCTTACGAAGTGGATAATGTGCGCATACGTTATTATGCAACTAACAACGCAAAAGGATATGCAACAGGAATTGATATGAAAGTGAATGGCGAATTTGTGAAAGGTATGGATTCGTGGATGAGTTTATCAGTGATGAAAACAATGGAAGACATCACAGATGATTATTACTACATCAGATTGAACAGCAATGGCGATACTATTATTCCGGGATATACAAGTAACTATATTCCTGTTGACAGTATTCGCGTTGAACCCGGAAACATTCCCCGTCCGATGGATCAGAGAGTAACATTCGGATTATTTTTTCAGGACTATCTTCCAAAATTCCCAAAATGCAAGGTACATCTGAATTTACTTTTCGGTTCAGGACTTCCTTTCGGTCCCCCGTCTTTTGAACGTTACAAAGATGTTTTACGAATGCCTTCTTATCGCAGAGTTGATATTGGTTTTTCTTATGAAATCTTGAGCGAAAACAAAAAATTAAATATTCCGGAAAAAAATCCTTTCAGCCATGTGAAATCTATTTGGCTGAGTTTAGAAGTTTTTAATCTTCTTGCTGTAAACAATACAATCTCTTATTTATGGGTACGCGATGTAACCGGCAGACAATATGCTGTACCAAATTATCTTTCAAACCGTTTGCTGAATGCAAGGTTAATAATCAGATTTTAAGAACTTGTTGTCCGACTAATATTACACATTATCAAAACATTATTGCATCTCGTATTGCTTTATATTTCGCTACTTGATGGGACTGTTTTTACATTATTTTGGTAGATTATTTATTTTTTTGAATCCTCGTAGAAGCTTTCTTTTTGAATACAAATCCAGCGGGGCGTGGTGCGTTTATAATCGTCCTTCGTGTAAATACCAAATAGGGAAACATAGTTCGTAGTCATTCCAAATAATGTCTCCATAGTCAAGCGAAAATGATTTAAACTTTTCTTTATCAAGATACTTATTTGTCATCGGATTTTTCGCGTTTTTTAAAAACCTTTCAAAATCAACGACTTTTTGAACTCCATCCGAAAAAATGAAGTCAATCTTATAGTTGCCTTTGTAAGTAGCTTTTTGTATTGTTATAACCATAACTTACATTTTCTTTGTAATTGTTTCACAATTGATAGGAACATTATAAACAAAAAAGTCAATCCACTTTCGTACAATGTCTTCCCTAAACTTTTCAACCAATTTTTTAAATTTCTTTTGGTTCTGGATATCTAAAGGTTCTTTTCCTTGTACTCCTGAAATTATTATTTCAACAAATTTCCCGTCTTGGTATATTATTTCAGCTTTGTTCTCTTTTCCTTGATATTTACAATGAACATGTATTGGCTCATGTTCGCTAGAATAAAATAGTATTATCAATCCAAAATATTCGTATAATTTCGGCATATTTATCTTTTTTTTTTAACAAAAGTAATTCGTTTTTTGAATTGTCAAACGGTGATTCTATTAAATGCACTCTAACTTGTTTCTCGCTTCACCTTTGTGATGATCTATTCATCATTTTCGGGTAGATTGCTACACCTTTTGTACTCAATCTTACAAATCGGAATCATCTGTCGGATTATTTATGTTTTGTTCTTGTTCGGATACAAACGTACATAAAATTTTCAATTACACAATGACGAACTAATGAGATAATTTATTGAGGTGACGGGTCAAGCCCGCTATGACGAACAAATCAAAAAAGATTTATAGAAAAAAATATAGTTGTTTATGTCATACCTGCGAAAGCAGGTATCCAAAAAAAGATAGATTCCCGCTGACAGAAAAGGAACGGTATAAATTTCTGCTTACGTAGGAATGACACCGTAAAAAAACACTGTCATTCCGAACGAGGAATCTAAAAATGAAATAAACGTAAGTGAAAAACTATAGTTGTTCGCTTATCTTACCGAATCTACGTTCGCGGTTTTGGTAATCAATAATGGCTTCATAAAAATCTTCTTTGTGAAAATCGGGCCAGAGTTTTTCTGTGAAATAAAGTTCAGAATAAGCAATCTGCCATAGCAAAAAATTGCTGATACGTTTTTCACCGCTTGTGCGAATGAGCAATTCGGGGTCTGGAATTTCTTTAGTGCAAAGATAAGATGAGAAAAGTTCTTCATTCAATTCTTCTGCTGAAAGTTTTCCTGTTTTTATTTTATCGGCAATTTGTTTTACAGCATTTATTATTTCCCATTTTGAACTATAACTCAGTGCCAGCACGAGCGTTAGGCGAGTGTTGCCTGAAGTGTTTTCAATAGCTTTCATTAATTTCTTATAGCAGGTTCCGGGAAGCGATTTTAGATTGCCTATTGCTTGCAGACGGATATTATTTTTGTTGAGTGTTTTTATTTCTTTGCCGATGGTTAATACAAGTAATTGCATCAGTGCATTCACTTCGGCTTTGGGACGGTTCCAGTTTTCTGTGGAGAAAGCGTAAAGTGTTAAATATTCTATTCCGATTTCTGCTGCGGCTTCCACTACATCTCGTACTGGTTTCACTCCTTTCTGATGACCGAATATTCTTGGTTTCCCACGTTGCTTTGCCCATCGTCCGTTACCGTCCATAATAATTGCAACATGACGGGGAAGTTTTTTTGTATTTATTTCAGAAGGAATAGACATGTTTTAATACAAAATTTTAATAGTTGAGTTTGATAGCAGAATATTTTTTTCTCATTTTTTCATGTATTCTTCATACAATTCTCTCATCCTTTTTTCTACTTGCTTGTTTACTTTTACTGATGGAAGCCGCAGATAAGAAGGACAAATATTCATTATTTCTAACAGACATTTTATGCCGGAGGGATTTCCATCGGCAAATATCTGTCGGATAAATTCATCCAGCAGATAATGCAGTTTCTGTGCCTTTAAATAATTACCTGCTAATGCTTGTCTCACCATTTCCGAAAATTCTTTTGGCAATGCATTTGCAATCACAGAAATCACTCCATCACCACCACTTGCAATAATTGGAAGAGTAAGTAAATCGTCGCCGGAAATCATTAGAAAATCTTTCGGTTTGTATTTGATGATTTTCATAATCTGCTCCAAATTACCTGATGCTTCTTTTATGGCAATAATATTTTTAATTTCTTCGGCAAGTTGCAAGGTGGTTTCGGCGGCAATGTTGGACCCCGTTCTGCCGGGCACATTATACAATATAACAGGCAGAGGCGACACTTCGGCAATAGTTTTGTAATGCTGAAAGATGCCGTTTTGATTTGGTTTGTTGTAATAGGGAGAAACAGAAAGAATGGCATCTATTCCATCAAAATTAAAATGCTTAAAGCAGTTGATAACTTCTTGAGTATTGTTTCCGCCAATTCCTATAACAATGGGAATTTTGTTGTTTACGGTTTCTATCACATAATTGGCAATGGCTTTTTTTTCATCTTTATTCAGTACCGGATTTTCGCCTGTTGTGCCGAGCATCACCACATATTCCACTCCTCCTTTTATTACATGTTCAATTATTTTTCCGAGCGATCTGAAATCAATACTTCCGTCTTTTTGAAAAGGAGTTGTCAGCGCAACGCCAGTGCCTTTGAATTTGCTGTACTTACTCATTTTCTATAATTTGTTTATCGTGTTTTTTATTGATGATAAAAAGATAAGTATCTATGGTTCGCAAAAAATATTTTATGCCTTTTGATAAATCTATTTCAATCATCAAATCAAAAATAGAACTATTCTGTTCGCTTTTCCCGCCAACCTTAAATTTTGCTTTTGACAGCGAAGAAATGTAACGAAGCGGAAAACAATCATCTAAATTCAGGTCTATAAGAATATCAAATTCATCATTTAAAAAATTCTCTACATAAACAACAGAAGGTACATTATACCAGTTCAGTTCGCTGGAACAAAAAAAATCATATTCTAATTTTGAATATACAAAAGATGGAATTTGCTTTTGATCAAAATACCCTATCGCTTTCACTTTCTTTTTCATTTCTCTCAGATAAGCAATATATTTTTTAACCAATTCTAAATTTTCCTCCTCTGTGGCATCAAAAACAATACCGATTGTCTTTGCCTGCTCAAGATTAATGAATGCTTTGTTACGATGCAAAGATTTCATCTTATGTTTCAGATAATAATTCCCTAAAATATTTTTTATGTTTTGTATGAGATTCATTTATTCTGAAATAATACGGTCTTTAATTTTTATAGCCGGATTGCCTTGGTAAATTGAAAAAGGTTCTAAAGCATCGGTAGCCACAGAACCAGCAGTAAGAACAGCATGCGACTTACAAATTACTCCTCCACAGACCAATGCTCCTGCACCAATCCAAACACCATCTTCAAGAATGATATTTCCTACGATAAGGTCAAAAGATTTTTTTTTGTAATTATGATTTCCGCAAATAAGCATAGCACCTTGCGACAAACAAACATTTGCACCAATTTTAATTTTTCCTAAACTGTCTAACCAAACATTTTCTCCAATCCATACATTATCGCCAACTTCAATATTCCATGGATATTTAATATTTACTTTCGGTTTGATGATAACATTTTTGCCTATTCTTGCACCAAACATTCTCAGTAAAAAAAATTTAAAAGAATAAAAATGAAAATATGAATTAACGAAACAAATATTTACACAATACCAAGTCGCACGGGTAAACCATGAAGCACCAGTGTTATACCATTGATTATTAAATTTAGAAAGATCCGTCTTTTGCATAAAGCAAAATTAAAAGATTAAACAAACAATGATTTATTCTGAGCAATTATTTCTGAATCATCAAGTAATGCAGAAACAATTTTTTTTGCTGATGAAGAAAATTTTAAATACTCATCCTGATTCATCTCGGCACATTGCTCCACTGCTTCAATAAATTTTTCTTTTTCTGAAAGCGGAATGTCCCACCCTGCTTTTTCTTTTTCCAGATTTCTCCAAGGTGTCTGGTCGCTAATGATAACAGGCAATCCGCAGGCAAACGACTCAATAATAATATGTCCAAAATTTTCTCCCAGCGATGGCATAAACATAAATTGATAGTCGGAAAGAATTTCAGCAATCTTACTTCCGTCAACGCTGCCTTTGTAACTGGCAATAATATTTACGGGAAGTTTAGTAATAATCTTTTTACATTCATTCCAATAATCATTATTGTAAACAGGTCCGTAAAAATCAAACACTACATTTCCTTTTACTTCTCTCAAAACTTCTAAAGCATATTTAAGATTTTTCTCAGGAGAAATGCGGGCAACATTCACCAGTCGTAACTTGCCTGCAAACTTTTTCTGTGATAAAACATTTTTCACTAATTGTTTTCGTGGAAGATTAGGTGCAATCTTTACAAGTGAATGAACTCCGAAATATTTTTTTACTTCTTCTTTTTCTTTTTCTGTTGATGCCTGAAATGTTATTCCACCAAACAAATTCATCATTCGTGCAAAATACAAGAATACTCTTTTCTTGAATTGCTTTTGAGCGATAGCACTTTCCGCAAGCATTCCCCGAACGGCAACAACAACTTTCTTGTTTTTCTTTTTCAAAATTCTCAGAGGTAAAATAGTGAACGGATAAGAATAAATTCCATTCAGATATACAAAATCAAAATCCTCCTGTTCAATTATCTTTTTGATTTCTGATGCATTAAGTTTGTCGGATGAAAAATAAAATACCTTTATGCCATTGGGAAGAAT
This sequence comes from Bacteroidota bacterium, assembly GCA_043804035.1. Classification (GTDB taxonomy): domain Bacteria; phylum Bacteroidota; class Bacteroidia; order Palsa-948; family Palsa-948; genus JAZDJJ01. Next base: position 6,127 of record JAZDJJ010000133.1, on the reverse strand, counting down.
ATTCCATGTATTACTGATAATTCCGGGGTAAGAAATCGTTTCGCAATAATCAGAATCTCGGGTGATAACAGAAAAATCAAATTCATCTTTTAAATGTTCTATCATATTTGCACACGACCTTATTGGTCCGCCAGCACGATAGCCCGGCAGAAACCAGTCAATAAAAACAAGTATCTTTTTTTTTGTTGCAATTTTCATGAAACTAAATGATTATCCGATAGTGGATAAATTAATTCTTTGGCTGATTTATAATTGAGTATAGTGTATCCGCCCATGTATCAAGAGTAATTTTGCTTGCTTTTTCAATACTCTTCTCGCTCATTTTTAAAATTTGTTCATCATTCATTGAAATAAATTTTTTCATACATTCTTTCAGTTCAGATACATTTCCTGCCTTGAATAAAAATCCATTTTCTCCATGTCCGAGAAAATATTCTACAGCACCTACTTTATCACTACAAATAAGAGGAAATCCTGCTGCTGCAAATTCATGCACAGCCACTCCCCACGGTTCAAAATGACTTGGAAGAATAAACACAGATGTTTCCGCAACAATTTTTTTCATTTCTTCCGGCTGAACAAAACCAAAATGTTTAATATCCGAATGTAATATCGGGTTAATATCTCCTTTGCCTAAACACCATAATTCCCACGAGTTTGGAATCTCATTTTTGAATTGCACAAAAGCATTCCATAAGTCATTCACACCTTTTGATTTCGCATATCTTCCTGTAAAAATAAATCGTTTGGGAAAATTATTTTTCTTCTGAGTAATTGATGCTTCATAGAAACCATTAAACAAATCATAATCCGCACAATAAAATCCCACAGAAATATTTTTTGGTTCAAATCCTATTTTACGAGCAAACTCTGCCTGTTGTTTTCCGGGCACCCAGCAATGAGAAAAACGCTGATGAAAAAAATTTTTACTAAATCGGGCAAGCAGTTTTTGTTTTATTGTGTTCTGCCACTTATTATCATAAGCGAGAATAACGGGAATTTTTTGTTGATAGTTTTTTGCAATATCCAGATAAGGTTGATACATCCATCCTCCGCACAAAATCGCATCGGGATTAAAATTATTTATTTCTATTAACAAATTTTGAGGAGTGAAATATTTTCTGTCCAAAAGTTTTGCTCCTGTTATTTTAGAAAAATCAAATGGGGCTATCTGGTTCACTTCTTTTCTGAAAATAAGAACTTCTGCATTGTATTTTTCAACGAACCGATTTATACAAGACACAAAATATCCGGCAAGTTCTTCGTAAAGAATCAATAATTTCATAATGAAACGTACATAAAATTTTCAATTACACACTGACGAACTAAGGAGATAATTTATTGAGGTGGCGGGTCAAGCCCGCCATGACGAACAAATCAAAAAAAATTTATAGAAAAAATGTTGACTTCAACAAACCCAACCAAAATAAACATTTATCCCATTAGTTTGATAAGGACCAACAATAGAGTTCTTTACTGAATTTAAGCCAAATAATTCAACAAATTTTTCAAAATCGCTATACCATTTATTTGATTTACTAAATGAATGTATATGAACGAATCTTTTAGTAATCAGAAAACTAATCCATAAATTTGTATCAAGAATAATTCTGATTTTTTTATTTCTCATAACGCAATTTTCTAACAGATTCAACTTCTTTTGTAATATCCTCTAATGTTGGTTTATTAATATAATTTGAGCGAAGTTTTTTCAATAAATTTTTAAATTCTTTTTTTGAATCCGAATCACTTTTTATTGAAATCAAATCTAAATTCGCTAAATCCATTAATATTCTTTTTACTTTTGGATTAAGTATTTCAATTCTAATTGCGTCCATAATATTATAATTTTTTTACGAAAATACAAAAAAGTTGTTAAACGTTTAGGGCACCATTGGTATTTTTTCACCACAAAGATTTAAAATTATCAACAGCAAAACACCAAAATATATACCACTACCAAAATTTTTCTACAAAGTAACGTTTTTTGTAAATTTCTTTTTTGCATCTTTGAACATTCTTTTTATGTGCTCACTTTTATTTAGCAAACCGTTATTACATCTCACATTGCAATATGCGCATCGCTATCATTGATCTCGGCACCAATATTTTCAATCTTTTCATTGCGGAGATTGATACTTCAAAGTCCACTTTTTTGAGAACATCTCATGTTTTTCAAGGAAAAAAAGAGTGTGTTACTTTTAAAAAACTTTACAAAACAAAATTTCCCGTAAAACTTGGCGAGGGATACACCGAAAAAAATTTTATTACTCCTACGGCTTTTGAAAGAGGAATAACAACATTGAAGATATACAAAAAAATTATTTCTGATTACGGTGTTAAAAAAATTATTGCCTTTGCCACTTCTGCCATCCGCAGTGCAAGTAATGGAAAAAAATTTGTCAGACAAGCAAAGAAAGAAACCGGAATCAAAATAAAAATTATTTCCGGAGAACGTGAAGCGCAATTAATTTACTACGGAGTAAAACATGCTTTGGATATCGGCAAAAACCCATCTCTCATTATGGATATTGGCGGAGGCAGTACGGAATTTATTATTGCCAACAGAAAAAAGATTTTCTGGAAACAAAGTTTTGATATTGGCGTGGCACGGCTGTTGGAAAAATTCAAGCCCTCTGACACAATCAAAAAAAAGGAAATAAAACAAATTGAAAATTATTTGGAACAAAATCTTCAGCCACTGTTTAAAGTGGTAACACGATTTTCCTCCACTCTCGTTCCTTCCGGAAAAAGAATTGGAAAGATAACAGAACTCATTGGCTCATCGGGCTCATTTGACACTTTTGCAGAAATGATTGCACATCGCTTTTATTCTCCAAAAATATTAAAAGGAAAATCTGAGTATGTTTTCAAAATGAATGACTACAAAAAAATTCATCATTATCTGCTAACCTCAAATAAGCAAAAACGAATTAGTATGTCAGGACTGATTGAAATGCGTGCCGACATGATTGTCATCGCCAGTATCTTTACAAACTTTATTCTAAAAAAATTCCATTTTAGCAAAATGCGACTCTCTAATTATTCACTGAAAGAGGGAGCGCTGTTTGAATTACTGAAATAGATAATCGCACATTATTTTTTTTTAGTAATGATATAGTACTTATCTTTATTTTTGAAATTTAATTTTATAATATATTCTACATTTTATATGGATGATATTTCACAATTCTTTTCTCCTGTTGATATAGATGGAGAAAATCAATTTCCTGACAGCACTATGGGAAGTTCTATTCAAAAATTTCTTCCTGACAATCCATTTCCCGAACTAAAAGGTGTTCATCTTGCTTTATTAGGAATTGAAGAAGACAGAAGAGCCATGAATAACGAGGGCTGCGGCATAGGCATCAATGCTGTTCGTCCTTTTTTATATTCTTTGTTTCGTGGAAATAATAAACCGGGAATAATTGATCTTGGAAATATTCGGACAGGGCACAGTATTAAAGATTCTTATTTTGCTCTGACAAAAGTTTGCCATGAATTAATAAAAAATAAAATCATTCCCATTGTAATAGGTGGTGGGCATGATCTTGCTTTTGCCATGTATCGTGCTTATGAAAAAATAGAAAAAACTGTCAACCTTGTTTCTATTGATGCCCGTTTTGATCTTGGCGGACCTGATTCGGAATTTAATTCACAGTCATTTCTCGGAAAAATAATTCTTCATCAGCCGAATATTCTTTTTAATTATAGCAACATCGGTTATCAAACATATTTTGTAGAACAAAAGGAAATAGAACTTTTTCAAAAACTTTTTTTTGATGCTTACCGACTTGGTCAGGTGCAAACCGAAATTGAAGAGAGCGAGCCGATTATCAGAGCAGCAGATATGCTCTCGTTTGATATGACTTCTATTCGTATGAACGATGCACCGGGAAACGGCAATGCTTCGCCAAATGGTTTTTACAGCGAAGAAGCATGCCAACTCATACGTTATGCAGGATTGAGCAACAAACTTACTTCTATTGGATTTTTTGAAATGAATCCTAAATTAGATAAACGTGGGCAAACTGCACATCTGCTTGCTCAAATGATATGGTATTTCATAGAAGGATTTTATCTGCGAAAAAATGATTTTCCATTCACCAAAAAATCGGATTATCTCAAATATCGCGTTGCAATAAAACATCAAAAACACGAGATAGTTTTTTTAAAAAGCAAACATAGCGACCGTTGGTGGATGGAAGTTCCGTACCCAATGCAAAAACGTATGAAATTTGAACGTCAATGTCTCGTCCCCTGCTCGTATAATGATTACAAAATTGCCTGCCGCGAAGAAATGCCGGATCGCTGGTGGCAAACATATCAGAAGTTAATGTAGGAAATGTGATTCTTTATAAAAGTGTGTGAATAAAGTACCTAAATTCAAGTAACTAATGCAACTTTTTCTGAGAAAAAAAAGCACATAATATTTTTCATGACTTTGGAGAAAGAAATTGTCTTTACTTCGGCAAACTCAGTATAACATCCCCTCGTGTCCTGATGGTTATTGAGCAGTGCCGAAATATGGATAAAGTTTAATTTTTTGTTGGGAGAAATGGTTGATTTCTTATGAAACTTTCAAAGTCCTGACATAAGTATCCATTGCATTGGCTGCTTGTCTTCCTGCTCCCATGGCAAGAATAACAGTTGCGGCACCGGTAACGATATCTCCTCCGGCATAAACTCCTTCTTTGCTGGTTTCTCCTTTTTCGCTTTTAACCACAATGTAACCCCACTTGTTTATTTCTAATCCCTGTGTCGTTTTTGGTATTACCGGATTTGCTTCCGTTCCAACGGCAACAACAACAGTATCTACATCAATCGTAAACTCGGAATTGGGAATAGGTATCGGTCTGCGTCTTCCTGAATCATCAGGTTCGCCTAATTCCATTCGTATACATTTTACTTGCTTGACCCATCCATTTTCATCGCCGATGTATTCTACAGGATTATGGAGTATTTTGAACTGGACGCCCTCTTCTTTGGCGTGATGAACTTCTTCTTTCCTCGCCGGCAATTCAACTTCGCTGCGGCGATAAATAATATATGCATTATCAGCACCCAGACGGAGAGCAGTACGCACCGAATCCATAGCTACATTACCTCCGCCGACTACGGCAACATTTTTACCACATGCTATCGGAGTATCATATTCAGGGAATCGGTATGCTTTCATCAAATTTGATCTGGTAAGATATTCATTAGCTGAATAAATACCGCTCAGATTTTCACCGGGTATATTCATAAATACAGGAGCGCCGGCACCTACTCCCAAAAATACCGAATGAAATCCTTCAGCAAAGAGGTCATCAACGGTTTTTAATCTGCCAATGGCGGCATTCGTTACGACTTTTACACCAAGTTTTTCAAGATAATCAACTTCTGCATCTACTATTGCTTTAGGGAGTCGAAATTCAGGAATACCATAAATCAAAACGCCACCTGACTTATGCAACGCTTCAAAAATGGTAACTTCGTGCCCAAGTTTTACAAGGTCACCGGCTACAGTAAGTCCAGCGGGTCCTGCTCCAACAACAGCTATTTTGTAACCTGTCGGAGGAGCTATTTTAGGAATCTGGATATTACCGGACTCCCGCTCATAATCTGCTGCAAAACGTTCCAATCGTCCGACAGCAACCGATTCGCCTTTCTTTGTGAGGATACATACTTTTTCACATTGATCCTCCTGAGGGCATACTCTTCCGCATATTGCAGGAAGAGCATTGGTTTCTTTTAGTATCCGTGCAGCTTCTATAAAATTACCTTCTGCAATTTGTTTGATAAATTCAGGTATCTTAACATCCACCGGACATCCTGAAATGCAAGAAGGTTTTTTACACTGGATACAACGTTTCGCCTCTGTTATGGCAAGTTCTGCTGTATATCCATACGGCACTTCTTCAAAGTTGTGAACTCGTTTTTTTGGATCCTGTTCAGGCATTGATTGCCGAGGAACCTTTTCCTTTTTTTCTTTTTTTTCCATATTATTATCAGACATTTTTACAAAATTAATTTAGATATTTCGTTAATAGATATTTCGTTAATAAATATTTCGTTAATAGATATTTCGTTAATAGATATTTCGTTAATAGATATTTCGTTAATAGATATTTCGTTAATAGAT
>JAZDJJ010000132.1:0-20734 GCA_043804035.1 Bacteroidota bacterium | reverse complement strand
TCATCACGATTGCCAACGGTAACTGCATTCAACAAATCTTTTAGAGGAATGCCGGGCTTTTTCTCTAATGGTCTGCTGTCGGTTTTGCAACTTTTTGTAACACCTACCGCATCCACAATTACAAAATGGTCTTTCGCGAATTTTGCTGTTGGCGTAACTTTTCTCAAATCATCTAACGGAATTACTCTTGTGCCTCTGCCTTTCATTTGTTCAAAATAATTTCTGCTTCGCACATCACGCATAAAGAGCAAGCATTCCAACGGCTTCACATCTGTACCTGTAGCAATCATATCAACTGTTACTGCTATTCGTGGACAATAATCATTTCTGAATTGAGCCAAAACACTTTTTGGGTCTTCGTCTAAATTCTTGTAAGTAATTTTTTTGCAGAAACTATTTCCCTCCCCAAATTCTTCACGCACAATGTTGATGATGTCGTCAGCATGCGAATCTGTCTTGGCGAAAATCAAAGTTTTAGGTGTTTCAAAACTTCCGTTTTCATCAAACCTTTTTTCATTTTTAAAAATTTCCGGCAACATTTCTTTGAATGTTTTTATGATAAGCCGGATTTGATTTGGGTTTACTATATCTTTATCCAACTGATTTGCTCCGTATGTTTCGTTTTCATCCTGCATCTCCCATCGTTTTTTACGTGAGAGTTTTTCCCTGCGTTCTACATATTCGCCTTTTTCAATGGTAGCGCCTTGTTGGGTGATTTTTGTTTCAATCAAAAACACATCATGCCCAACATTCACACCGTCTGTAATCGCCTGTTCGTGGTTGTATTCACTCACAATGTTTTGATTAAAGTAACCGAAAGTTCTATTGTCTGGTGTTGCGGTCAAACCAATTTGAAACGAATCGTAATACTGCAATACCTGCATCCACAAATTGTAAATGCTGCGGTGGCATTCATCAATTACAACGAAGTCAAAAAATTCAATCGGTAATTTCTCATTGTAAACAACAGGCATTGGTTCTTTTGGTTGCCATCTTTCATTTGGATTTTCTTCCTCTGCTGTTTCGTCTAATTCAGTTCCTTTCAGGATGGAATACAACCGTTGAATGGTGCTGATATAAACATGATTATCAGCCGGAACATAACTTGATTTCAAACGGTGAACTCCATACAACTCTGTGAATTTTCTATTATCGTCATTTGGCAGATAAGACATAAATTCCTGTTCTGCTTGCTCGCCTAAATTTTTTGTATCAACTAAAAACAAAATGCGTTTTGCTTCTGTGAATTTGAGCAAACGATAAATAAAAGTGACAGCAGTATAAGTTTTCCCAGCACCAGTAGCCATTTGAATCAATGCCTTTGGCTTATACTCTTTAAAAGATTTATCAAGTTTGTTGATAGCGATTATCTGACATTCCCGAAGTTTTTCTGTTGGGAGTATCGGCAAATCATTTAAACTGTTGCGAAGTGATTTTTCTTTTTTCAACCAAAAACGAAATGTTTCTGGTCTGTGAAAAGTGAACACAGGTCGTGAACGGGGTTTCGGGTCACGAAAGTCCGTGAACCGTGTTACATCACCAGTGCTTTCATACACAAAAGGCAAAGGGTCGTTGTTAAGATATTTCAATTTGCTTGTTGCATATTCCTCTGATTGTGTTTCATGAACCGTCAGCCGAACTCCTTCTTCTTCTCGCTTTGCTTCAATTACTCCAACAGGTTTTTTATCAACGAACATTACATAATCAGTTTCCTTTCCGTTTTGTGTCAGGTAATAACGCACCACCACACCGATACTTTCATTCAGATTTATTTTGTCTTTGTCCTGTATAACCCAGCCACAAGCGATCAATTGCTTGTCAATATTATCTCTTGCAATTTGTTCCGGATCTTGATTTGGCATTATTTAAATTTTTTCAATATTTGGTCGGTTAACAACACACAAAACTAACATTGTTTTTCACTATTATTATCTACTTTCGGTACATAAAAAAATTACACTCTTTTACAAGTTTTTATTTGGCATATAACCCACAACTACATAATAGAATTAAAATAGTAATATATCAATAGCGTCCTAAACTATTATCAAAAAAGAAGAGTTAGTAAATACAAGATAATTATGAGCATTGAAAAAATTAACAAAAAGTCCAATTCGCCGGCGCCTTGTAATTACTACTGTCTTATCCTTTCGTTAAATTTATTTACATTTACATTTTTAAATTTTAATTTCTATGAAAAAAATATTTTCTTTTATTATGATTTCTGTTTTTCTCTTTTCTTCCTGTGAAAACAAAGATGAAAAAGAAAAGGTAACCAATCCTGTGGAAGATAGTTTGCAGGCAGTTACACAAAATCTTGGCGAACAAGTGATAGCAAAGGACTCTGCCATCGTTGGTTTCATTCGTGCTTTCAACGAAGTTCAGGATAATCTTGATGTGATAAAGAATAAAGAAAAACTTCTCTCTTCATCCAGCCAAACTTCTGAACTTGACCAGAATCAAAAAGATAAAATCATTAACGACATACAATCTATTTACGATCTGATGGTGAAGAACAAACAGAAACTTTTTGCCATGAATAAAAAACTAAAGAAAGCAAATCTAAAGATTGATGAGTTCCAGAAAATGATTGAACATCTCAATGGAGTGATTATAGAAAAAGATGCAGATATTGCCAAACTAAAAAGTCAATTAGAAAAACTAAATGTAGAACTTTCGGAAGTAACATTAAACTACGAAGCCGCTCAGCAAGTGATAGAAGAAAAAACTGATAAACTGAACCTTGCCTATTATGCTTTCGGTACATCTAAAGAACTTATCAAACAAGGTGTGCTCACGAAAGAAGGTGGATTTATCGGTATCGGCAAAGCGGAAAAACTTAAATCAGATTTTAATAAAAATTATTTTACACAGATTGATATTGCAAAAATTACTTCTATCGTACTTGCCTGCAAAAAAGCAAAACTTATCACTACCCATTCCAACGGAACATACAAGTTTGAAGGAACAAAAGATAATGTGGAGAAATTAGTCATCACAAGCCCGGAAGAATTCTGGACTACCTCAAAATATCTTGTGATAGTAGTAGAATAATATAATTTGCATTAGCAATTACAGCAAAAATCATTCACGATATATCTTGAATATTTTGGATATTGAAGTGAGCAATATTCATATTGACATGAAATATTAAAAACAGTAAACAGTAATCAATAAACAGTTGACAAAAAAAATGAAACGTTATCCCGAATATAAAAACCTCAATCTTCCGCAAATTGGGAAAGAAATTCTGAAATGGTGGGAGGATAACAATACATTTGAAAAGAGTGTGAGTACGCGCGAAGGTGCCGAGACGTTTGTATTTTATGAAGGTCCGCCTTCTGCAAATGGAATGCCAGGCATTCATCATGTGATGGCTCGTACCATCAAAGATTTATTCTGTCGTTACCAAACGCTTAAAGGGAAACAAGTGAAACGTAAAGCGGGTTGGGATACGCACGGACTTCCAATTGAAATTGCTGTGGAAAAAACTTTGGATATCACAAAAGAAGATATTGGAAAAAAAATTTCTGTTGAAGATTATAATAAAGCGTGCAAAAAAGAAGTAATGAGATATCAGGACAAGTGGGAAGAACTCACTCGCATAATGGGCTATTGGGTGGATATGGAGCATCCATACATCACTTACAAAAACGATTATATTGAAAGCGTGTGGTGGCTATTGAAAAAATTATATGAGAAAAAACTTTTGTATAAAGGTTATACCATTCAACCGTATTCACCTGCCGCAGGAACCGGATTAAGCATGCACGAATTAAATCTGCCGGGTTGTTACAAAAATGTAAAAGATACGACAGTTGTTGCACAGTTTCGCATCATCCCTAATACTTTTACAAAGGAAAAGAGAGCAAAAATTTTATCCATTGGAAATGATTTGAATGAAATATATTTTCTTGCATGGACAACAACTCCTTGGACACTTTCTTCTAATACTGCTCTTGCTGTTGGCTCAAAAATAAATTATGTTGCTGTAAAAACTTTCAATCCGTATTCTTATCAATCTATTATAGTCATTCTTGCAAAAGATTTAATAGAAAAATATTTTCCGGAAAAAAATAAAGAACTGAAATTGGAAGAATACAAAGCAGGAGATAAAAATATTCCGTTTCAAATTATCGGTGAGTTCACGGGAAAAGATTTGGAAAACATTCGCTATGAACAACTTCTTCCTTTCGCACAGCCCAAAGATGGAGATGCTTTTAGAGTAGTGTGTGGAGATTTTGTTACCACCGAAGACGGAACAGGAATCGTACATATCGCTCCGAGTTTTGGTGCTGATGATTTTCGCATAGCAAAGCAAAATGGAATCGGCTCACTCACTTTGGTCGACAAACGCGGAAAGTTTTTGCCCGAAGTAAAAGATAATATTTTCCTTTATGGAGATGAATATGTGAAAGAAGAGTATCTCACAGAACAAGAAAAAGAAAATGATTTTAAAAAACAGAAAGAGATTTTAAAATCAAGCGGAAGAATAAAAGAGTTGAAAAAATATTTAAGTGTAGATGAACGTATTGTGCTTAAACTTCAGGAAGAAGGGAAACTTTTCAGGAAAGAAAAGTACGAACATTCTTATCCTCACTGCTGGCGTACCGACAAACCTGTGATTTACTATCCGATGGATTCGTGGTTTGTGAAAGTTACTGCATGTAAAGAGCGAATGATAGAACTCAATAAAACTATCAACTGGAAACCCGAACACACAGGCACAGGGCGTTTTGGTGAATGGCTGAATAATTTACAGGATTGGAATTTGTCGCGCTCACGGTTTTGGGGAATTCCACTTCCGATTTGGAGAACCGAAGATGGTAAAGAAGAGAAGTGTATCGGTTCAGTGGAGGATTTGAAAAAAGAAATTGAAAAAGCAAACCTGTCAGGGTTTAAAAATCCGACAGATTTAAATGACTTACATAAACCATACATTGACAAAATAATTCTTATATCCGATTTGGGGGAAAAAATGTACCGCGAATCCGACTTGATTGATGTTTGGTTTGACTCGGGTGCGATGCCGTATGCTCAATGGCATTATCCATTTGAAAACAGAGAAATGATTGATCATCCATCTGCAGGAATGAGTAGAAGTCAAACTACTTTTCCTGCCAATTTCATAGCTGAAGGAGTTGACCAAACTCGTGGATGGTTTTATACGCTTCACGCTATTGCTACTTTGTGTTTTGATTCTGTCGCTTACAAAAATGTGATAAGCAATGGACTTGTGTTAGACAAGAATGGAAACAAAATGAGCAAACGACTTGGTAATGCAATTGACCCTTTTACTACTATTGAAAAATTTGGTCCCGATGCAGTGCGTTGGTATATGGTTACAAACGCTGACCCTTGGGATAATCTAAAATTTGATATTGAAGGTGTTGCTGAAAAGCAGAGAACTTTTTTTGGAACGCTTTACAATACTTACACTTTTTTTGCACTATACGCGAACATTGACAAATTCACTTTTGCGGAAAAAGAAATTCCGCTAAATAACAGAACTGAAATTGATCAATGGATTTTATCTGAACTTAATTCGTTAATAAAATTAGTAGACGAAAGTTATAGTAATTACGATCCTACAAAAGCAGGTCGTGCTATTGAGAATTTTGTGGATGAGCATCTTAGTAATTGGTATGTTCGTTTGTGCAGGAGAAGATTCTGGAAAGGAGAATATGCTCAGGATAAAATTTCTGCTTACCAAACTTTGTATCGCTGTCTGGAAATTATTGCACAACTGGCTTCACCCATCGCTCCTTTTTTCTGTGAAAAACTTTTTAGAGATTTGAATACTGTAACAGGAAAACAAAATTTTGAAAGTGTTCACCTGAGCATTTTTCCGAAAGCGGATGAAACCACAATTGATAAACTGCTTGAAAAGAAAATGGAGATAGCACAAAAAATTTCTTCCATGATTCTTTCCATCCGAAAAAAAGAAAATATCCGCGTCAGACAACCACTAACAAAAGTTCGTGTGCTAATACCTGATGAATCATTTAAAAAAAAATTAGAAGCAGTAAAAGATTTAATTCTTGCAGAAGTGAATGTGAAAACAATGGAGTTTGTCAGCGAGAGTTCTGATAATTCGGAACGGATTGTAAAAAGCATGAAACTGAATTTCAAAACACTCGGCAAAAAATGCGGCAAGTATATGAAAGCCGTACAAGCACATGCGAACGAAAATGCGCAAACGGTGATTTCGGCTATTGAAAAAAATAATTGTTACAAAATCAAAATAGAGAACGACATTATAGAACTTTTTCCCGAAGATGTAGAGATAATTCCTATTGACATTCCCGGATGGAAAGTGGCAAATAGCGGTGCAATTACAGTGGCTTTAGACATCACCATCACTCATCAATTAAGAGAAGAAGGAATAGCACGTGAATTGGTGAATCGTATTCAACATTTGCGAAAAGAAAAAAACTTTGATGTCACAGACAGAATAGAAGTAATGATAAAAGAACATCAAAAAATAAATTCTGCTATAAGAAATAATTTAGAGTACATTTGCACCGAAATTTTGGCAAATAAGTTTGAAATTGTGAATGAAATTAATGGAAATGAAATTGAAATAGAAGTTGATGAGGATATTAAAACAACGATTGCAATTGGAAAATAGCAAAAATATTTATTTAATTTGTTTTTCAATTATCTTTACTTAAACTAAATTTTATTTTATGGCAAAAATTAAAAAGTTAAGCGAAACAAAATCTCGCAAGGCAAAAAAAAAATCAAGCGTCAAAGTTAAAAAAGCAACAGCAAAAACAGTTGCAAAAAAAACAATCATGAAGAAAAATTCGGGTACAAAGAAAAAAAATAAAAAAACAATAAAGTTGAGTAAATTAAAATCCATCTCTCCGAAAAAGTCCCAACAAGCAATAATTAAAGAAAAAAAAATGGCAAAAAAGATTGCTGCAAAGAAAAAAATTGCTTTAAAAAAGATTGCTCTAAAGAAAAAGGTTGCTCTAAAAAAGGTTGCTCTAAAAAAGATTGCTCTAAAGAAAAAGATTGCTCTAAAAAAGATTGCTCTAAAGAAAAAGATTGCTCTAAAAAAGATTGCTCTAAAGAAAAAGATTGCTGCAAAAGAAAAAAAAATTGTAATGCCAATTGTTCAACAGGGAAAATTTGTTGTGGCAGGTCAGGCAAAACAAGAAAAAGATATTTCTTCTAAAAATAAAAAACAGATAAAGAGCAAAAAGGAAAGCGAAGAATTAAAAGAAGAAGATAAGGAAACATCATCTACCGAAGAGGTTTTTTCATGGGAAAAAGCGTATCAAGATATGAGAAATTATGAACCAGATCCTTTGTACAAAAAGATAGATCCTCCTCAACCAAAATTTAAAGGAAAAAAAGATAATCGTACGCAATATTCTAATAAGGAATTAGCAGAGTTTAAAGAAATCATCATAAAAAAATTAACAGGAGCCGAACGTGATTATGATCTTTTGAAAAACACTCTTGCTCATAGTGATGAGCATGGAATAAATGATACATCGCCTTCCTTTAAAGTTTTGGAAGACGGCTCGGAAACTATGTCGCGCGAAGAGATTGCTCATCTTGCATCAAGGCAAGAACGTTATATTCAAAATCTTAAAATTGCTCTCACTCGCATTAAAAATAAAACATATGGAATTTGCCGCATTACAGGCAAACTAATTCCCAAAGAACGACTCCGCAGTGTTCCGCATGCCACATTGAGTATTGAAGCAAAACTGACGCAAAATAATTAAACAACCCTGCGGCAAGCAACAGGGAATTATCAAGTTAAAATCGTTCATTGTTTGTGATTCGTTGTAAGTGTTTTAAAACAATTGACAATTAACTATTGGCAATCAACAAATCTTCTGTGAAAAAATCTCTTCTCATTATTTTTTTGGTTCTCTTTTGTGATCAAGCAATTAAATTTTATATCAAAACCAATATGCGACTTGGCGAGCAGATTGATGTGATTAGTAATTTTTTTTACGTTCATTTTACAGAGAACTATGGAATGGCTTTTGGATTAGAACTGGAAGGCGATTATGGGAAATTGCTGTTAAGTTTGTTCCGGATTTTTGCAGTAGGAGGCATTGGGTGGTACTTGTATTATCTAATAAAAAGTAAAGCACACAACGGAATGATTATTTGCATTTCTCTCATTATGTCGGGTGCGATAGGAAATATTCTTGACAGCGCATTTTATGGTTTGCTCTTTAACGAAAGTACCGTTATTGAGCCATCAGTTTTTTTACCCGAAGATGGTGGATATGCCGGATTTCTGCACGGAGCAGTAGTAGATATGTTTTATTTTTATTCAAGAGGCGGACATTATCCGGATTGGTTCCCGTTCTGGGGCGGACAAGAATTTGTGTTTTCATTTCCTATCTTCAATCTTTCGGATGCTTCTATTTCTGTTGGCGTTTGCATCATCCTGATTTTTCAGAAAACCTTTTTTAGACATGAGATGAAGGAATCTGTGGCTCATTGTAGTTTTAAGTTCTAATCTTAAAAAATTAGTGTAATTCGTGGCAACAGTATCTCGGCAAATTTTGAGTGCTGAGTGATAATCAATTTTTATGTAGGTTTGTAAGATTAAATTAAAAAGGGTATTGTTAAATAAGTATAGGGATTGCTTCCCATTTTGTTCTTCATGGTTCACAATGACGCTCAATTTAACCGTCATTGCGAGGGAGGAACGACCGAAGCAATCTAAAAATCTATACCAAATTAACAATGCCGTAAATATATTTCTGCTGTCTTTTTTTCTCAATGAACGCTAACGGTGGGCCGCCAGCCGCTGGTACGAGTTTTACTTGTTGTTTCTTATCCTATCCGTTGTCACTTCGTATAACTTGTTCAATGCCAGCTCCCGTAACCCGCCCGTATCGCGGCTAGGCGGCTTGTTAGCAGCCGGTTTTAATTCTTTTGAAAGTGCTTATTAGTTTTTCTGCATCTCTAGCTGGGTTCGTTCCAATGCTTAATTTTTCAAAATATTTTTCAATAAATTCAAGATTATTGGATTCAACCAACTTACAATATAACATATAAAAAATACTGATACCCTTTCTTAACTCTTGATGTGTACCTTTTTCCAATCTCTCAGTAGCAAGAGCAATTATAAGTTCTTTTTTCTGTTTGAGATTTTCATCTAATTCCTTAACTGTTTTGATGCCAAAATAATTTATTCTATGAATTTCCATGTCGATGTCGTCATAAAGTTCCACAATTTTTGCCTCAGCTATATTTGCCATTATTTCTTCTATTTCTTTTAATGTATTACTGGTTTTTAAATACGACAACAATGACGCTTTATCAAGAAGTACATCTTCTGGTGATATTTCAATCAGTTTTGTCACTTCTTGTTCATATTTAGTAAGGTTTTCTTTAAGCCTAATAAACTCTTTATCTGCTAATTCAAGTAAAGCTGCAATTCGAAAGAATGCTCTTCTCTCTTGTTTAGGTATAGATATTTCTCCTTTATAACCAATATCATGCGAAATCTCGGCCCAGGCATGCATTAGAATTGACCTAATCTGAATCTCTGCGTTAAAATCAGTAAATCTTTTCCATTCATTTAAGGAACTTCTTGGATGTTGAACTTTTACAATGAAATGAAGTGATTGATAACCAAATCTATCAGGATCAATTATTCTTTTATCAACCGAATTTTCAGGATCTACTTTAAATTCCTTTGAAATAATCTTTGCGACCTTATCAACTTCATCCTCGAAATATGTAATAATCCTCAATCCAATTATATCTGTAATATCAGATAGTTGGGTGTATTTCCCGTTTTTAGTTTCAATTTTATTTCTAAGATTATTTTCATCTTTAATTCTGCTTGCAATTTGGTGGTATCTGATTCCATTATTTTTCAAGAGGATCGTTATAAGATCCTCAAGCTTAAGTCTAAATTCTTCAAGATAAAGCCTATCAGAATTGAATTGATGAATTATTTTATCAGTTTTGTTCATAGTGTTTTTTAAACTGGCCGCTAACGTTCCGCAAGTTTGCGATGTGCGGGATTTTGGAATACAAAATTGTCTGCCATTACAACCATAAACCGAAGATACAAATTTTCAAACTTAAACGTCAGCCCGCATAGCGCAAACTTGCTGTTATGCCCAGTGCTTTTTTGTCCGCTTGTATTTTACTTTTGGTTCAAAGAGTGTAAACTGTCGTTCTTGTGCAAGTTGTCTCGGCAACTTTGTCAAGAAGTTGGAAATAAAAAGTTCTTTACCTGTCTGGTCGGAAGTGTCTGTCTGGTTACGCATACCATAAGTCAAGTCCCACGGAATGATGTTAGCGAACGAAAATAATTGTCTGATATAATCGCTGTCGTCATAGGTGATAAGCCATTTATGATTACAGTTCTTCATTGTCTCGGCAAAACGAATGTGGTCAAAACCTTTGTGCAAGTTTCCATTCTTTCCGTAGAGTGCAGATTTTGTCGCAGAGTGGTAAGGAGGGTCTAAAAATAGAAAAACATTGTCTCCGTCTTTCTCAATTACTTTTTGAAAGTCGCAGTTTGTAATTTTTGTTCCGTTAATTACTTCACCGAATTTTTTTAGTCGGTGAATACTGCTCTCTGTAAAGCGTCCGTGAAATGCTTGTTCGCTGTAACCACCGCTCTCGCTTGTCCCTGAAAAAGTAATTCTGTTGAAGATGAAAAATGCGGACGCTTTTTCCAAGTCGTTAAAATTGGAAATGTTGTCGGTGAGAAATTTATGTAATTCTTTTCCGTTTGTAAATTGGTTTCTCCATTCATAAACTTTGTCAATTACTGCATTGACATCTTTCTTACACATTTCCCAAAACTTGAAAAGATTAAAATATATATCATTCACCCAAAATTTTTTCTTCGGAAATCTTTGTTTCAGATAAATGAAAATAGAACCGCCACCCAAAAATGGTTCTCTGAATTCGTCAAACTCTGGAACAAGTGTAGAAATTAAATCTACTGCTCTGCTTTTTCCTCCAGGGTATCGTAACGGACTTTTTATCATAGACGGTCTAAACTTTCGTGCTTAATATTTACCGTAAAGTTATTGCTTTTTGTTTCTTTAAATAAACTTTCTACTAACTTTTTTTGAGAAGCGGAAAAATTATTTTTTGTGAAGAAACTTTCAATCTCGTTCGCAGATGAATTTGAATTGATTTGTCCTTTCAATTGGGTTGATGTCAATTCCAAAATCGGTCGGCACCCCATTTCTTTTCCGTCAACCTTTGTTTCAGTAAGATTACAGTATAAAATCATTTTCAACAATCCGTCTTTAATGTCACCTTTGCTCGGCAGAAGTGCATTAACACTATGCTTGCCTTCAAGCAAAAATAATTTCTCTTCTGCAACAATTATTTCATCAACTGTGAAAAAATAATTTCCGCCAAGATAATTTGTAATCGTGATTTTTGCTTTGCTCAAAGTGGATAAATTCTCTTTCGGTTGTGTCGTTACAAATTCTCTTGATTGTGCTTTCAATGCTTTGTCTCTTGAAAATTGCATAAACAAGGAAACATCTGCTCCTATTTTATCTTGAAAGTTTTGCAGTCCTTTTATTCCGTGCAATGAGACTTTTGTTTTCGTTTCAATTTTTCTATAAGACAAAACAACTTTCTTCAAAATATTTTGAAAGTTTGTTTTCAACTCGTTAATGTTCCAATGTAAAGCGGAACTATGATATTCTTCTATCTCTTTTATTTTTTGAAGAACATATTTATTATCAAACTGCTGGTCGGTGATTTTATTCCCTGCCTTTTCCGCTTTGTTATAGTAAGCGAAAATCACATAAACATCAAGCAATGACATTAGTGAAACTGTGTCCCATTGCAGAAAATCTCTGTCGCCATCAGCACCTTCGTCTTTAACGATTGGAATTACTGTAATCTTTTTGGAAGTGTTGAGCGTGTTGTAAACTCGCTCGTAAGGATAAGAACGTGTCCGCTTGGGTGAAACCCATCTTGAAATTGCGAAACTGTGTTTGCCGTCAACAATGATGCACGCTGTTGGGACTTGATTGATGTCAAATTTTTTCGCGTCAACTTTTTGTAAGTCGTCCGTGAGAAACAGTTTATATTTTATTCCAGTTATTTTTCCTGTGATTTCCATAACACAAAAGTAAAGTTTTTCGGCAAAGTTGTCTATGTTGCACGGTCGTCATAGCATTGGGCATAACGTTTTGCGGGTTTAAGAAGTTGGCGATTTCGGAGCACAAAACTGTCAAGCCACCACAAATGTTGATGCGAGGTAGAATGTTCATTTAACCACTGAACCGCCAATTTCTTGTAGGTGCTGTTATGGGCTGGTTTTCTTGTCATTCTTACCTCTCAATTTCAATTTTGTCGAATGATGCTATTGCTCCAAGGTCAAACTCTTCTCTATGTGCTGAGATTATTCGTCCACGATTTTGAGTTGTCAACCCGTTTACTGTGTTGTCAAGACCTGCAATTAATACTGCTTGTGAAATTGGTAATGCCATTCCGCCAGTCACATTAACAACAGTTCTAATGCCTGCTTCCACAATTATAATAGCAGGTTGATGCAGTTCAATGTTTACTGTTCTGTCAATACCAGCAATTATCATTATTACATCATAATCATCTTCATTGTTTATGATATGATTTGTCCGACTTCCTGCGGGAAGTATCAAAAGAGACTTTCCGTGTAAAGGAATTGTCGTTCCATTGTCAAGTTGAATTTCAATCATTTTATGTTCCTATTAAGTTATAAATATTCTGCTTATTTGTAATTAGTCGTGTCTGTTTTTTAAACTTGCCCATAACGTTTTGCAGCTACAAGAAGTTGGCGATTTCGAAGCACAAAACTGTCTGCCACCACTGAACTTTATTAGATGCACAAAGCTACAATTAACCACTGAACCGCCAATTTTTTGTAGGTGCTGTTGGGTGCTGGCTTTCTTTCTGTCTTCTTGTGATTTGTTTTTTACTCGTTTATTTTTGATTAATATTCTAAAATATGGGCATTTTCCACCTATTGATAAGTCTTTGTCATCGTTTCCTTTCCTGAATTTAATTAGTTCAAATTGGTCAGGATTAAATTTATGTAGAAATGTTATTGGCACTCCTATATGTCCATCATAGTCCAATGGTATGTCTTCTGTTTTGTCAACATTTATACCTTCATAATTGTCATATTTTGGATATTCATCTTCATTTCCAAAGTATTTTTTTGTCAGCTGAATGTCTTCGTGTCGCTTGAAGTTATCCAAGTTAGTCAGCCATAAGCAATTGTTTGGTGAAACAATTCTATTTCCAAAACTATCTATTCTTGCTTCTGTGCCATAAAGTTCGTAGTGGTCAGGTACAATGAAGCCTGAAACACCTCTGCCAAGATTTATTCCTAACCAAGCTTTATTCTCTTTGATAAGTTTAAAAATTTCTTTGTATGTAATTGCGTTTATATTACCAATTATCAAAAATTTCTTGTCGTACTTTACTAATTGAGCTACATATTCTCTGAACAATGAAAATGGTGGGTTTGTAACTACAATATCTGTTTGCTTTAATAGTTCAATGCTTTCAGGGCTACGAAAATCGCCATCATCTTTAAAGTGTACAATATCACTAGAAGTTGGTTTGTCCGTTTCGACCACTTTACCTGTATATTCAAAGAAAAAACCATTTTCAGTTTCTTCAGTATTAAACAAATCATTCTTTTGTTCTTGATAGCAAGCCGCAATCAATTTTTTTAACCCTAATTCCTTGAAGTTAGATGAAAAATATTTGAAAAAGTTACTAATGCGAGCATCATCACAGTTACAAAAAATCACTTTATCTTTAAAGTGATTTTTATAATGTTGCAATTCACTTTCTATATCGGAAAGCTGTGTGTAGAACTCATCACTTTTCGATTTCTTAGCCTTTTGCAGTAATTTATTTGATGCGTTTCTTGCCATGATTACTTCTTAGTTATTTGATTGAACAAATCACTTCCTAACATTTTAAGAGAGGTTTTTGAAATTTCAATCATAATATCAAACATTTCCTTGTTGTCCCACTTTTCGCCTTTCCCTTGTGTGTAAATAGATGTTGCTTGAAGCATAATTGTCTTGTCCTTATGCTTAACAAATTTATTTTCACACAGATTTGTGTTAATAGGCATTCCATAATTTGCCGAAGTCAATCTATCTAATCTATTTAACATCCCTGAGTTGTATACAAGTGTTACAATTCTCCCATCAGGTCGTCTAATCGAAATTGTTTCTGTCAAAAAGTTTGAGCCTTCTAAGAACAGGATGTAAGGAAAATGAGATTCAGAAAGCATAAAGTTAGCAATTTCTGTTATGTTTTTATGCGACCTTTCAATTGCATTTCCCGCAGCCATTAAGTCTTGATTGTCTGCTGTACCAACTTGAAATCCTTTTTTAATGTTTTCAATATCTTTTCCTTGGTGTTTGGCTTCCGAAACTAAAACAATTCTCCATTCATCGTTATCGTCTTTTACTTCAATGATTCCACCATCGGGTCTGATGCTTGAATTTGGAACAAAAAGAGTTTGTCCTAATTCTGGGTCAATTTTCTTTAAGGCTTCGTTTATTTCTTCTTTTCGTATGCTCGTTTTATATTGAAACGTCAATTGCGGATATTCTTCTTGAAGTTGTTTAATTACAAGATTTGATATTTGTCCAACAGTTAAGTCGTGCAACTTTGCCCCTTCACCAAAGATGCCTACTACTCCTTGCGACTTTTTATGTTGGTTTGTCAGTCTTGTTGATTGGTTCTTTTTAGCCATTTTATTAATTCGATTTTATATTCTTGCAAAGTTAGCAATTACGGTCGTCTTTTAAGCTTGCACCCAACGTTTTGCGGCTTGGCGAAGGTGGCGATTTTCAGCACAAACTTTCATACGAAGCACTAATGTTTATATACCCACAAAACTGTCCTACGAAGCACTGAACCGCCACTTTTGCCAAACCGCTGTTAGGTGCTGGCGTTCTTGTCTGTCGAGTGCCACAACCATTGTCGTTATTGAGTTGTCGTGTCATAGAGTGTCGGCTGTGGGTTGCGTATTTTTTATTTTTTTGAAGGGAAGGAAATTTTTTAAAAACAATTTTATTGGGGTCGGAGAAAAGCATACTCTTTTGCAAGCTTTGGTTTGTGCGGTCGCTTGTGTGGCTTGCAAATGTGTATGCTTTTGTGTGTCGGCTTTCGTTGTTATATTTCATCTCCTGGCTTTAAATAATATCCAACAATATTTAAACCTCCGTCTTTGCGATAATATTCAGGGTCGTTAAATTTAACCTGATTCAATTTCTTAACTGCTTTCATAAAACTCCCGTCTTTAGGTTTCATTACTTGAACTCCTTTGGATGTTCTACTGTCAACGGGATTTATTTTACTTGTATTGAACAAAGCAACTTTGTCTATACTACTCAAAGCAACCAAATCAATATCGTTCTCTATATGCTCAATGAAAACCAATTTTGATTCATTGCTGTAAGCGTTTTTTAATTTCTTTCTGTTTTGTTCAGTTTGATAACTTGTAAAAGATATTTTTCCTGCCTTTCCGTTTTCAAATGCAACAAACAAATAACCATTATAATTTTTTGTTCCTGTCAGATAAATTGGTTTTTCAGTTTCTTCAAATTCTATTTGTTCAATAACTTGTACTTTACTATTAAATCCTCTGTTTTGAATTTTATACACGTTGTGCAATGAAGTGAAAACTAAGAACTCTGGAAATGCAAATAGATTTGTGGCAGTCTTGATTGAATGCTCTGTCTGAATAGGCGGTTGATTAGAGAAGTCCATCGCAACCTGTTTCTTGGTTTCAAATAAATCCGACTGTTCAAATATTGTGTCCTGTCTCGGAATTATTTGTTTGATAGTTTCGCTTTGGGCTGTTTCGTTCCTTTCAATCTCGGTTTCCTCAACCTCGGTATGCTGATAATTGTTTTTGATTTGTGGTTCTTCTATTTGAATGTCGTTTGCTTTAAGAAGTTTCCAAAGCGGTTGCATTGCTTTTTTGCGGTTAGAATAATATTCACCGCCTCTAACTCTAAAGAACTGCCAACCGCATCTCTCTAAAACTTTTTGTCGCATTAAATCATTCTGAAATTGCTCTGCACCGTGAAATTTATCTCCGTCACATTCAATTGCTATTTTTATTCCGTTTCCTAAAAGAGTTACTAAATCAATTCTGTATCTTCCTTTTGCAACTTCGTATTGCGGAATCACACTATAATTATTTGAAACAATGTCATTGAATACATCAAACCAACTTTCAAATGGTTCGGGTTGAGTGCCCATACTCCGTTCAATAAATTTTTGCGGTGGAATTGGTTGTTGTTTATGGTTAAGGAAATGGTCAAGAAGTTTGTAACGCAAATCATTCTGATTACTCATATCATCTAATTGCACAGAATGGTAAAGCCAAATCTGCTCTTTTGCTCTACTTACTGCAACATTAAATCTTCTTTCATCTTCGGGCTTTGTCAATGCACTCCTATTGTGATTATGAGCAGTAATTAAACTCAAAAACATTATATCTCTTTCGTCTCCTTGAAAACTTGCGGAATTACCGCAAACAATATTTCTGTTTTTATATTCAACTTCTCCAATTTTCTTTAAAATCAGATTGTCAATTATAGTTGCTTGTTTATTTCCTTGTAATGCAATTACTCCAAAAGATTTTCCTTTGTAATTTTCATCATTGACAAGTTCTGCAATTTTATTTGCGATACCTTCCGCTTCAACTTTATTTGTGATATTCTGATATGTCCCATCTACATAGCCACTTTGACAATATTCTGTTTTCAAAGGTTCAATTCTGTTTTCGGAATACTGTTTTAACGGATATAATCCTTTACCATCGGGTGCATAAAAATGTTTATTGCAGAATTCAATTATTTCTGGCATACATCTAAAATGCTCTCGCAAAACGGTCATTCCATTGCAGAATCTTTTTGCGTGGTCAAAAAAGCTAAACTCTGTTCCGTAATAATTTGCAAATGGTATGTTTTGTAAATGACGGTTAATATGCGGGGTCATTGTGTTTGCATCAACGCCTACATATTCGGGAGAAGTTTGTTTGTCGTCACCAACAATGATTATGTTTTTAGAAATGTAGAGCAGAAAAATTGCATCAGCCCCTAATTGACTTGCCTCATCAATTATCACATAATCATACATTCCCTGTTCGGGATTTATTGTTTCTGCAACTTTATATAAAGGCATAATCCAACAAGGAACGGAATCTTTACATTTCTCCATTTGATGCTGAGCTTCTTTTCGGAATTTCAAAGCTCTTTTTCCTGTTCCTGTTTTTCCAATTTTCTTGACTGCCTGAACCCAAGCTTGTAAATGCTGACGTAATAAAAAGTTTTTACTTAAACCGCCTAATACGCTTAACCACGCTTTCTTAGAAGCAATCTCGGAAATTAGTTTCTCCTCTTGTCGTTCAAAGTCGGATAATTTGTATTCCAGTTTTGTTTCGTAATCTTCTTCTAATAATTTCGTAATTTCCGAATAGGCGTGTTTATAATGAATTGCATTTTCAAGATGTCTGAAATTTGAGGAATCAAATGTGTCTTGTAAAATTTCATCTACTAATGTTGGAAAATTCCTTTGCAGACTTTCTTTGAGATTTTTGTATTCAATGTATTTATCCTTTTCGGAATTAAGTGTGTCAATTTCAGAAAGTTCTTGTTCGTATTTTTCAGTATCAATGTTCGCAAGTGTTTTTAGGATACTGTTTGCAAGCGGATGAATATTTTGAATTGAAAGATGGTTTTTTACATCGGTCAACTTTTCCTTATATGCTTTTGTTTGAGCAAGTAAATAATTATAATCGGTTTCCTCAATTAGCTCCTTGACAGAATGGCTATTGTAATCAGTAATTTTTATAGATGATGTTGATTCAATTTGTGCTTTCAATTTGCTTACATCTCCAATAATACCGATGAAAATTTCAGTATCGTCTTTGATTTTCTTGTAATAAACTAACTTATCAAAATAAGACTTAGCGTTTCCGTTTGGTTGCATTTCCCAAATCCTTTCAAGTTCTTCAAAGTCCTGTTTTATTTTGATGTCGGTTAGAACAGTTGCAAACTCTGACTGGGTATCGCAAGGGCTTCCGTTTACTTTTACAGAATCAATAAAGTATAGTTTTTCCTTAATATTTTTCGGCAAAAGAGGTTTCTTAATGGCAAAAAGCATTCCCGATAAAGTATTTCCTTCTTTTAAATAAGTCAGTAGAGTTTTAGCATCACCATTTAACTGAATCCAACTTTTATCATTCGGATATTTAATTTCAACACTTCTATCAAATTGCTTTAACTGTTCTTCGTTTAATTCGGAAAGTAATTTATTTGTTCTTGAAATTTTGTCTGACCAAAGAAATTGGTTGTTGGGGAAATCACTTATTACCCTTGCTTTAAAGGGCAAAGAATTGTTTTCTATTACTAAAAATAGTTTATGAAGTTCTTCTAATAGACTTTTTAATTCTTGATAATTTTTAGAAGTAATTAAAATATGTTCCTCCTTCGAGGTATATTTTTGAAGCAAGTCATTTGCAATTTTCCGATACTCTTTAAGTTCAGAAAGTAAAAGAAGTTTTTCTTTTTTCGGAATTATAAAGTTGAAAACATTGCAATCAATGCTTTGATATTTCCTTGTCTGTGTAATTAAGTTTTCAATATCACCAACTAATTCAATTTTGTTGATGTCGGCAAAATCATCTTTATACCAACTAAAAGCAGAAAATTCTTTTTCAATTTTTTCAGCAATCTCTGAAAGTGTTCCAGTATAGTTTCGGTTTATATTTTGTCTGCGTGTAGATTTTTCCTTGACTTTTAGCCATTCGTTTTTTGTATGTGCATTTTCTCCTTTTACTCTTGACAATTCCGCTTCTCGTTCTTCAATCTCTTTTGCGTAACGAGTAAGGTCTGTAATACTTGCAAGTTTATCGTTGATTGCATTTACGCTTGAATCAAGGTCTTGAATAGAAGTAGAGTCGCCACTTAAAAGGTTTACAGTTAAATTTTGAAAGTCTTTTGGCAGTTGATTTTTTAAAACTTCTAATGCTCTTTTTGTATAGGCAGTAACTAAAACCTTTTTACCATTTGCTAATAAATGACAAATTAAATTTGCAATCGTATGTGATTTACCTGTTCCTGGAGGACCTTGAACTAATACCTTATTATTTCTTCTCGCTTTCTCAATAATTTCAATTTGTTCATCATTATATTTTTTCGGAAAGTAAATAGTTTCATCACTAAAGGAATTTGATGTTCCGTTTTCGGAAAAATCAGAATCCTCTTCAGGTTGCAAAACTCCAATAATATCATTGATAGAAGGAATGTCTATTGAATCGGGTGAAATAGTTATTTCAGAAATAATTTTTTCATAAAGTGCTGTAAAGCTCCTTGTATTCCTCTTTCTCAATAGCAAAGCAGGTGCAAAATAAACCGTAGGTTTATTTGCAACTTCTTTTGGTTTTGCTAAATCTTCTTTTGATTGCCCGTCTGGTCTTATTCTGTCCGCAAAAATTTGAATAGCATCTTTAATTTGTGGGTCAAACAGATTGTCAGATATGTTCTTTTCTTTAAGAAATGAGGCTACCAATTTTTCGGCTTCAATTACGTCTGCTGAATCAAATTGCTCAAACAAGTCAAGAATAGCATCAGTTTCAATTTGAATTTCACTGTCAATGCTTGGTGAAACTTTTACAAAAGATTCTCTTTGTGAAAACTCAAAAGAAATTTCCGCTTTTGATGTTAAGATGTGTCTGCAAATTTGTGGTGTATTTGAATTTTCTTTAAAATAAAGCAATCCAACTCCAAAAATTAATTCAAATTCTTCACCGAACTGCTGTGCTTTGTTATAAATGCTAAACAGATGCTTGTATGTTTTTGCTTTTCGTTCGTATTCGGCAAATTGGATTTCGTAAGCTCTAATTTCCTGCTTATATTGTTCTAAATCATTAAGCCATTTTTCATTTAGATATTTATCAAATTCCAGTTGAAGTTCTTGCTGGTCTGCTAATGCAATAGTTTTCCCGTTTTTTACTATCGTCTCTTTCAAACTTGGCGTTCCATCTTCATCGGTTAAGCTGTCTTTTACAATCCAGTCATTAAGCGTTTCACTTAACTTTCTGAAAGTCGGTTGTTGTGGCTCGTCTTTAGGTTTAGTAACCTTTAACCAATAGTCAGCGTCCTCGTTGTAAGAAGGAAAAGTAATACAGTCAAAAATTTCGTATTGTGGAATGTCGGCAAGCCAAACCTTGTCTGGGTATTGAGCATCAGAACTCTCAATATCCCTCACAGGATTGCTTCTGAGTTTCGAGAACTCAAGCAGGTAATTGAATATTTGTAAGTATTTGTCCTTTTTCATTACTAACTCAGTCTCAAATTTAAAGTTTTGATTGGAACCACAATGCTAATGGTGCGGTGGGAGATTGCACTCTTTTGCAAGCTTTGGTTGTGTGTCGGCTTGTGTGGCTTGCAAATGTGTGCAATGTGGGTCAGCCTGAAAATTGTTTTTAAAAAATGTGCGGTGGGAAAAAATAAAAAATACAGAAGGGTCGGTCTGTCGTGTCGGCAAACGGTCGCTTGATTTATAATATTTCTTCCTGTCGTTTCGATGTCTGTCAGTTTAATGGTTGTTGTGTCGGTCTTTACGCTTGCACCTAACTCGTTTATATAAAGGGTTTTTATTTTAAAAACCGTACAAAGCCACCCAAATCTGATAGGCTTTGTACAGTTTTGTTTTTTATTTGCCCTGTTTT
>JAZDJJ010000131.1:0-23716 GCA_043804035.1 Bacteroidota bacterium | reverse complement strand
AAAAATTCAAAAAACACTTAACCACAAAGTCCACTAAGAAATCACAAAGTCCACAAAGCATTGATTTTATTGAGTTCTTCGTGTTCTTTGTGAAATGACTTTGTGTGCTCCGTGGTTAAAAATCAATTTCTGGAACCGCCCTTATTTAAACTATCAGAATATTTTACTGTACAATAATTTTTTTTACCACTGAATAATTATCCACAGTAAGTTTTACAAAATAAATACCACTCTTCAATTGTTGAGCATTCAGAGGTAATTCGTAAGAACCAGCATTCATTTCTTTATTTGTTATCGGAATTATTTCTTTGCCAATCAAGTCGTAAACAGATAGTTCTATTTTATGTTTTTGTGCTGTGGAAAAAAAGATAATAGCATTCCCGTTAAATGGATTCGGATTTACTGATAAATTAAATTCGCTTACAATTTCTTCTGCTATGCCTATCGGTGTTCCTGTAATATTTATATCGTCAATGTAAATGTTGTTACCGATTCCATTACCTGTAAATTCAAATCTGTACCGAAAATTTTTTGCCCCAATTCCCGGTGCAATATTTACAGTTTCCTTTCTCCATTGACTTGCAGAAGGAGTGAAAGCACCGGAAACGATGCCTGCTGTTGCAAGCGAAGTTCCGGGTTTTGAGTATCGCTGTATCCATGAATTACCGCAATCTGCTGAGATAAGTACTCGCAGTTGATCCACATCACTGGAGTTTCGCATTGCGTAAGCAACCTGAAAGGTCATAGAAACAGTTGCCATATTAGAGAGATCAATTGACTGACTGATAGTTTCATCAACATCAATGGTAGTAGCGGCATAATTATTTAGTTTAAGAGAAGATGTTCCTGTTGCTGCTGCTGTAGTAACACGGTTCCATGTTACACCAGTATTATATGAAGATAAAGTATACCAATCACTATAAGGAAATCCTGCATTCTCAAACCCTTCGGAATAAATTGCTTGTGCTGTTGCTATATTCCCCAGCACTGTAATATAAGATGCTTTTGTAGTGGTGCGGGTATTAATGCCATCACTCACAGTTAATGTTACGCTATAAGTTCCTGATGTACTGTAAGTATAAGTAGGATTTTTTGTAGTGGCATCAATTGTGCTGTTATTATCAAAATTCCATTGCCAGGAAGTTGGAGTAGCTGACCATGAAAGGTCGGTAAATGTAATCGGAACACTTACGCAAGCAATTTTGGTGGCGGCAGAAAAATCTGCTTTACACAGTTGTGGTGCAGTGCTTACTCCTGTTGCTGCCAGATTAGATGCCGTACAAAGATTATTTCGGGAAGAAATAGATGAGTTTAAGGCATTTCTCATTCGTGTTTTTTGTAATAAAGTGAACATTTTTGAGCAATAAGAATACTCCATGTAATTCTCAACATTTTCGTTTTTACCCGGATTACAAATATCATTTTTGGTGAGATTACAGGATTTCCATCCCTTAGTTTCAGGAGTGTCAGAAACACCATCGTCTCCGCAACTTACTTCCGGGTTGTTGGTATTGCCCCAAGGATGATAAAGATTTATCCAATGCCCAACTTCATGTGTTAATGCTCTTGAATGAGGTACATTGCCTGTTCCTATGCTGCCAATATAATTATGTAGAATCACAATACCATCTTTACCGGGAAAAGAGTTAACCGCAGAAGGATAAGTGGAATACCCTGCTACATTGTTTTCCAAGGAGGCAACAGTCCATATATTGAGATATTTATTTCTGGGCCATTGATTAAGTTTTGAATTATCGTCTGCATTGTATGTAAGATTTGATACAATCCTGTCAATTCCATTTGTGCATGCTCCGTTAGGGTCCAACTGTGCAAGTTTAAATTCAATTTCGCAGTCAGCAATAATCGGTTTAAAGCCGGCAACAACCTGATCAGCATCAGCATTTTGTTTTCTGAAGTCACGTGTGAGAATGTTGATAGCATCTTTTACCTGTGCGTCAGAAATGTTTTCTGTTCCATAGTTGTGAATCACATGCACCACCACAGGAATAATATAAACCGGAGGATTGAATTGTATTTCCTGATTTGAATTTTTTTGGGCATTCTTTTGATCTTCTAATTCTATTCGCTTGACTTCTTCCTTCAACCCCGGATTTTTCAGAAAAAGATTGTGCATGGCTTCATCAGTGCCACAGTATTTGAGTGGTTCATCGGAAATAGAATGAACATTTTGGGCTGCAAGATTTGTGATAGCATAAGCCCAAACTCCTATGAAAATAAGAGGAAGTAATTTTTTTTTCATAATAAAATAGATTTGATTTAAAAATAAATAATTCAGGAAAATAAAGTCAAAAGTATGTATTAATCTTATGATTGTCAAGAAGAAAATAATATTCTTTTTTGTTCATTTTTCAGTAAGTTAACTAATTAGGGGTTACGCAAGAATACTTTTTGTCTCTCGCCAAGACGCAAAGTCGCAAAGAAAGGTGGGCTTAACCCGCCATCATTAAAGAACACCAATTCAGGACAGGACAATAATCACTTTATTTATTTCTCGCAGAGGAGCGCAGATGCTTCGCTGTGTTCCGCTGATTTGTAAATTTTTCAACCTTTCAACTTATCAACAAATCAAACTTACAATTTCCCAACAAGTTTAGGTAAGCCCACCCTTGATAAGATTTCATTTGCTTTGATAAGTTTTTCAGGAAATAAAACTTTACCTCTAAATCGTTCTAATTTCTTGTCTATCTTGACAATTGGAATTTTTGCTTTATTTAATTGTTCTATTTTCATAAGTTCATTTTGATGTTTTTATTTTTACGTGTAATTAGAAATGCTTCATAGTCCTCTCCAACAATAAACGGTTCCCATTTATCATTTTGGAGTCCAAATACAAAAAAGTCATCAGTGATTTCAGTTATATTATTTGTAATCCCCATTCTATATAATCTCGTTCTCACATTTGTACTTCCGGTTACATGCACCCATGCATTTGGATAGTGTCCTGTAAATGCATATACCGTAGATGCCACTGTCGCTAATACTTTCTGACTGTCTCCATTATTTGTAATTGATTTATCATTAATACTATCTATAGATTCATCGTAGTCGCCAAATGCAAGATTGTAAACATTTTCAACACTTGTAGCAGAATATTCTACAAGTTTTTTTATCTTCCCTTTTAACCCTTCACTGGTGAATTCATAATACATCAGCTGGTTCTCGGAACAATATTCGTATCTTGGATATTTCATTTTTTATGAGATTGCTTCGGGTTGCTTTAGGCAACCATCGCAATGACGTTTATTGTGTTTAATATGTCAAAGATACATTTTAAGATCAAATTACAACAAAAACAATGTAACAATGCAACAATGAAACAATGCCTGCCTGCGCAGGCAGGCAACAGTTCAGACAATTTTTATTTCTCGCAAAGACGCAGAGACGCAAAGAGTTAATAGAAAAATTGTTAATCGTTAATAGGAAATGATTACCATTAACCATCAACCATTAACTTATCTCACCATGTTATCGTAATTTGCCCGTTGTTTGATTGAAATGCACCAGTGCAAGTGCCTCCCGAAGGAGTATAACATGAACCACCACCACCACCACCACTACCACTACTACCACCCCAGCCACCCCAATAACCACCACCACCACCACCACAACCACTACCACCATTACCACCTATTCCCATGGCATTACCACTAGATTGCGTACCACCTCCACCACCACCACTACCACCACCATTCTGCCCATTGATACATCCCGCATTTCCACCGGCAGAACCATTAAAGCCCTCACCACCACCACCACCTGCCACTATAAAACGATCGGGAAAATTTAAGGTATAAGGAGAAACACGAATATCGGATCCTCCGCCACCACCACCACCACCACTACCACTACCGCCACCATTCCATCCACCAGTACCGCTGCCACCCATTCCTCCTACATTTATTTGCAAAACTTGTCCCGGAGTAACGGTTAATGTAGCAACAACTTTTGCACCTGTTCCTCCTGTTCCACCACCCTGAGCACCGCGTACATCTACATTGATAGAGGTAACACCTGTAGGTACTGTAAAATTCTGTGCTGCACCTGTATAAGCAAACGTATATGAGCCACAAGCTAAAGGAGCAACTGTAATAACATTTGAACAAACGCTTTTGCCTCCGCAACCATTACCTGAATACACTCGGTAATAATAAGTAGCAGCACAAGTAAGAGATGTAACAGGATAAGTTGTTACATTGCTTGTATTTATTTTATTGTAACCGGGAACAAAAGAAGTAAAAGTAAAATCGGTAGCAACATCTAAATAATAAGTGGCAGCGGCAGGTGGTCCGGCAACAGCATTCCAGTTAGCATAAAAAGATAAAGTGCCGGGAGTAGCGGCAGTAGCTGTGGGCATTGAAGGAACAGGGTCAGAGCAAGTACCGCCACCACTACCACACATGTTTTGCCATGTTCCACCGCCAACATATATTTCTAAACAGGCAGTAGTAGTATTAAAAATCATAAGACCAACGGCAGGAGTGTAAAAGGAAGCAATAGCGTCGCGTTGCGTAGTTGTCATACGCGGAATGAGCAGACCTTTATTGGTACTTATGATATCCAACATTGCTGAAGAATCAGGAACAGAACCAGTAGTGTTGATACCTACATTTTGTGAATTACTTTTATTGCTTACAGCAAACAGCACAACGCAAACTGCTACGAGAAAAAGATTTTTTGTTTTCATAATAATTAGTTTAAAAGTTATATTGTTATATTGTTACATTGTTACATTGTTGCTTAGTTCGTCATGGCGGGCTTGACCCGCCATCATTAGTTCGTCATGGCGGGCTTGACCCGCCATCATTAGTTCGTCATGGCGGGCTTGACCCGCCATCATTAGTTCGTCATGGCGGGCTTTGACCCACCATCATTAGTTCGTCATAGCGGGCTTTGACCCGCCACCTCAATAAAAAACCCCTACCAATTTTCTTCCATAAATCCTTTTTGATTTTAATTCCGTTTATGTGTAATTAAAATTTTATGTACGTTTGATATGTACTGTTTGTCCGGTTTCTTTACCAACTCAAATTTTACACTACCTATATTGTAAACTTTCAGGATGCAACACATTTTTTTTCATTAATCATACCGAGTTCTTTACCTACTTTAATAAAAGCGGTGATAGCTTTGTTTATCTGTTCTTCACTATGTCCTGCTGAAATTTGTACACGAATGCGGTCTTTACCTTTCGGTACTACGGGGAATGAGAAAGCAATTACATAAATACCTTCTTTCAGCATCTTATCAGCAAAGTCAACGGCTAATTTAGAGCAGTCGGGATACTTACCGAACATAATAGGAACAATAGGATGAATGCCCGGAATAATATCAAAGCCCGCTTCTGTCATCCTTTGACGAAAATATTTAGTATTCTTTTCTAATTTATCTCTTAGTTCTGTAGAAGCCATCAGCAAGTCCATTACTTTGATGGTAGCGCCAACTACTGCTGGTGCTACTGTGTTTGAAAATAAATATGGACGTGCTTTATTACGCATCCAACTAGTGATTTCTTTGCTTGACGAAATACAACCGCCTGATGCACCACCGAGTGCTTTACCAAAAGTGGTAGTAATAATATCAACCTTTTTCATTACGTTGTGATGTTCGTGTGTTCCGCGCCCTGTTTTACCAAGGAAACCTGTAGAATGACTGTCATCAACCATAACTAATGCGTCATACTTTTCTGCGAGAGCACAGATTTCATTAAGTTTAGCAATATCGCCATCCATACTGAATGCACCATCAGTAGCGATAATGCGGAAGCGACAATTTTGTGCTTCTTTAAGACAACGTTCAAGTCCTTTGCCAACCTTTCCTGTTGCAGAATCTGTTTCTTCTACATCTCGCATATCACCGTGATTATATATCCATCGCTGTCCCTTACAAAGACGAATTCCATCAATGATAGATGCGTGGTTCAAAGCATCAGTAATGATAGCATCTTTTTCGGTAAGCAATGGTTCAAACACAGCGGCATTAGCATCAAAGCAAGAAGAGAAAAGAATAGTATCTTCCATACCAAGAAATTTTGAAACCTTTTCTTCTAACTCTTTGTGTATATCCTGTGTTCCACAAATAAAACGAACTGACGACATACCGTAGCCACGTCTGTCAATTTCCTGATGCGATGCTTTGATTAACTCGGGATGCGATGAAAGCCCAAGATAATTGTTTGCACAAAAGTTGAGACATTTCTGTCCTTTCACGATAATTTCCGCACCTTGAGGACTCTCAATGATGCGTTCGTGTTTGAATAATTTTTGTTCCTGCAATTTTTCTAATTCTACTGCAAGGAACTGTTTCATTTTGTTTTGCATAATGATTCTCCTTTTATTTTAAATTGTTAAATTACTTTTTGTTTATATTTTTTACTTATTACTGATAACATATCTTGTGTCATAGCATCTAAATTGAATTTTGGTTCCCATCCCCATTCTTCGCGAGCTGCTGTATCGTTTACTGCATCGGGCCAACTATCTGCAATATTCTGACGGAAGTCGGGCTTGTATTCTATTTCAAAATTAGGAATATATTTTCTAATATTTTCAGCCATTTCTTTTACACTAAAACTCATAGCACCTACATTAAAATCGCAGTGGTGTTTAAGTTTGCTGAAGTCGGCTTGCATTAGGTCTGTTGTTGCTTTAAGACAATCGGGCATATACATCATCGGCAATCGTGTATCTGCTTTCACGAAGCAAGTATATTTACCGTGTTTCACTGCATCGTAATAAATTGCAACGGCATAATCGGTGGTGCCACCGCCGGGCAATGTCTCGTTGCTGATGATGCCGGGGTAACGCAATCCGCGAACATCAAGACCATATTTTTTCACATAATAATCGCCCACTTGTTCTCCTGCAACTTTGGTGATGCCATACATAGTTGTTGGCTTCAACACTGTTTCTTGCGGAGCGCAATCAAGTGGAGTGCCAGGTCCGAACACAGCGATAGAACTTGGAACGAGCACTTGTTTCATTTTCATTTCACGGGCAACTTCCAAAACATTGATGAGACCGTTCATATTGATATCCCACGCCAGCATTGGATTTTGTTCGCCCACCGCTGAAAGAATAGCCGCCATATTGACGATGCAATCAATATTATATTTTTTGCAAACATCAGCAAGGGCTTGTCTATTCACTACATCAAAGTATTCAAACGGTCCTGACTCTGCAACCTTTTTTGACGGTGCCGTTTTTCTTGTACTGGCAATAACATTACTATCGCCATACAATCTGCGAAGTTCCATAGTTAGTTCAGAGCCGATTTGTCCTACCGCTCCGACAATAAGAATTTTTTTCATACTAAATAATTATTTTTTAATAAATGAATTGATTGTGTTATGTCGTGCAAAAGTATATTATTTTCTCATTGCTATTAAAAAAAAATAAACTGCATCTAAATTATGAGCAGTTCCAGAAATTGGTTTCGTCATTGCGACTGCGAGGCACGAAGCAGGAAGCAATCTGAATTTAATAGAGATTGCTTCGCTCATTTCATTCACTCGCAATGACGTTTCCCAAAATAATCCTGAACTTGTTTCAGGACGGGACAAGTATTTGTATTTTTAGAACTGCCCTTTATTTGATGTTAAGTAATTGAATGTCAAAAACAAGGGGTGTATAAGGCAGAATAAAATATTTTTTTGTTTGCGGATTTATTATTCCAATTGAATCGTAAGCCAATTTTGAGGGAATAATAAATGTTGCACTGCTTCCTTTCTTTAGCATTTTTATTCCTTCATTCCATCCTGGTATTACACTCATTTGTCCTTTATCATTCACCACAAAAGTAAATGGCTCATTGCGTTTCACTGATGAATCAAAGATGGTTCCGTCTAATAAAGTTCCGTTGTAATGCACCACAACAGTATCGCCATCTTTCGGATTTTTGCCTTTACCTTTTTCTTTTTCAATAAAATAAATTCCTTTGGCAGTTGGTTTAACATCTATGTGATTATCCTTTAGATACTGTTCTATTTCAGGTTGTTCTTTTTCTTTTCTTTCATTGACATATACCTTAAATTGCTGCTCTTGTTCCCATTGCACTTCCTGCATGGTTTTTATCTGCATAAGTTTTATATTAAAAACAAGATGACTTTTTGGTTTGAACATTTTTAACGAATCGGGAGTAGGATAATATTTATTAACTGAATCGCTGTTTACCAAAAAAGTAGCACTATCGTTTATGCACATCAATCTAATTCCTTCTTCAATGGCTCCTTTGAAACGTGGTTCGGAAAGATACTGGTCTAATCCATCGGGACTAAAATCATTGGTGTTTTGCAAAATAGAATCGTTCAAACATTGAATCATTTTAATACGTATCACATTACCATATTGCGGATGAATAGTATCTTTTCCATGAATATGAAACTTGTAATAAAGTCCTGTTTTAGTTTGTTCATAATCAGAAAATTCAGATTCGGCACAAGAAAAAAACAGCGTACAGATAATAGACAATAAGCAATAGGCAAACAATGTTTGATGTTGGTTTTTCATAATTTTAATTTTTAAAAATTAAACTTTGAATTTTCTTTACTGTACTTTCAGCAGTTCCACTTCATAGATAACCGTTGTAAATGGAGGTACAATTCCTGTGGATGAACCCTGACTACCAAAAGCAAGATACGAAGGTATAATAAATTTTGCTTTCTCACCTTCGTGCATTTTTTTAACACCTGTTTCAAGTCCTTTTATCAACTGGTCTTCTGCTCCGACAATATATTCAAAGGGCTGTGTTTCATAATTGGAATCAAAATATTTTCCATTAAGAAAGCAACCGCGATAATAGAGAATCGCAACATTGCACGAATCAAGGACCGGTCCGTTTCCTTCACGAATTTTGAGATAATATATTCCATTGGCAAAAGGTTCATTTGTAATTTTATTTAAGGTAAGATAATCAGTAAGATTTTTTTTTTCTTCAAACTCTCCCATTTCCAGAGCACGCTGTTTTTCTTTTTCATCCAGTTCGTGTTCCTGCTCGTTACGAATTTTAAAAATTTTTGTTTCAATACGAATGACGCTGTTCTTATTCATCTTTTCAGGAATAATATCTTGATTGATGCACACAAAAAATGTGTAAGCATCGGTAAGGAAAATAGCACTATCGCCTTCAGAAAGAAGTTGAAATCCTTCGCGGTAATCTTTTTTGAACATGGGAGCAGGCAACTTAAATGTTACTGTGCCGTCAATACCAAACTCGCGGGAATTAAACAAAACAGAATCGTTGTCGGCAATAATTATTATCTGAGCAGTGATGTAATCATTTGTCTTTGCTTTACGCTCGCTATCGCCAACACCAACTAATTTATAAAGGAGTCCATTTTCGGTTTCGGAAAAGTCGTTATGAATATTGGGAGAACTGCACCCAAAATAGAAAATAGAAAACAGAGAATAGAGAATAGAAAATAGTAAAGAGCAAACAGAAAATTTCGAATTTTTCATTTCATTTTATTTTATTTCTAATAATTCCAAATCAACGATTATTGCCGAGAGTGGTGGAATTTTATTATCATCTCCGTGCAAACCATGAGCAAGTTTTGATGGCAGAATGAATTTTGCTTTCTCTCCAGTGTGCATCAATTGTACTGCTTCGTGAATGCCGCTTTCCACATTATCATTATCTACAATAAATTCTTTTGCATTTTCTTTTTCTGATGAATAACATTCTGTTCCGTCAAGCAAAGAAATTTTGTAATTCATTTTTACTGTTTGCCCGGAAAGAGGGTTTTCGCCTTTTCCTGTTTTCATTATCATATACCGAAGTCCTGTTTTGGTAACAGTCATTTTCCAGTTGCGATGTTTTATGTATTGCTCTATTTCATCTGTTTCTTTTTGAACTTCATATTTGTTTACTTTCACAAGCGCCTCTTTGAATATTGTTGGGTCAATTTTTTCTTTCGGAACAGAATCATTTTTGCAAGAGAAAAGGACGAGAGATATAACAACTAAACAAAAATATCCTGATACATTTTTGTAAAATATTGATAATGCAGAATATAAAATATAGAAACACATAACAATTTTACATCTCATAGCGAAGTAATTCATTTTTATATTGAGGAAGAAGGTTAATAAATTTAAGTACAGTTTCGTCTAATGTGATATGTTCTTCCCCACCAGCTGCGTTCATGTGTCCACCTCCGTTAAAATGATCGCGTGCGAATTTATTCACATCAAAATTTCTTTTTGAACGAAATGAAATTTTTATTTCGTTATCCATCTCTGTGAAGAATACTGATAAACAGATTCCCTCAATAGAAAGCGGATAATTTACCACACCTTCTATATCACCTTTTCGGAAATTATATTTTTTCAAATCACTTTTTGACAATGCGATAAAAGCAACATTATATTCTTTCAGCACTTTCATTTCGTGACTAATGCAATGTCCTAAAAGTCGCACACAATCTTCTGTATTAGTACCAAAAACATGATGATAAGCCAATGTATTTTGAGCACCTGCTTCAATCAGTTCGGCAACAATGCGATGCGTTTTCGCAGAAGTGGTATGCACGCGGAAGTTAAGCGAATCTGTCATGATGCCGCAATACAAACAGTTGGCTATTTTTTTATTGATGAATTGTTTTTCATTTAGTATAGATATGAAATCAAACACTAATTCAGAAGTTGAAGATGCTTTTTTGTTGTGAAAATAATAGTCGGCAAAATGTTCGGGCTGCAGGTGATGGTCAATCAGAATTTTTGTAGCGCGTGATTTTTTTACTGGCTTCTGCAGGTTATCTATTCGCTTCAAGCCATTGAAATCAAGGCAGAAGATAATATTGGCTTTTTCAATTTTTACTTTAGCTTCTTGTGGATGAACAAAAAAATCCATCACCTTATTATTACCCGGAAGCCAATGCAGAAAAGATGGATAATCGTTTGGAGTAATTACAGTAACGCGATGTTTTTTGCGAATAAGAAAATTATAAAGCCCTAACGAAGAACCCATAGCATCGCCATCGGGATTTTTATGCGTAACGATGACGATACTCTTTCGCTTGCTGAGTAGTTCTTTGATTTGAGTAATGTCGGTTTGAGT
This sequence comes from Bacteroidota bacterium, assembly GCA_043804035.1. Taxonomy (GTDB): domain Bacteria; phylum Bacteroidota; class Bacteroidia; order Palsa-948; family Palsa-948; genus JAZDJJ01. Next base: position 12,643 of record JAZDJJ010000131.1, on the reverse strand, counting down.
CATGACGTGTTATCAAAAAGTAGTGAGTGAGAACAAACCTACATAAAATTTTTTAATTACATATAAACGGGATAAAAATCCAAAAGGATTTATAGAAAAATCTAAGGACGATAACTTTAATTTTCGGTAAATGCTCAATAACCTATTGTTTGTATTTTTGTTTTTTCATTACATAAATTGTATACCTTTATTCTATTGAATATTGATTATTTATTATTGAATAATAAATTCTCAAACTTAGGATTAAATTATGGGAAGAGTTTTTGAAAAGCGAAAGCACAAGATGTTTGCCCGTTACGATAGGATGGCAAAATCATTTACTCGTATTGGTAAAGAAATTGCCATTGCTGTAAAACAAAGTGGAGCAAATCCTGACAGTAATCCACGATTGCGCACTGTTATTCAAAATGCCAAAAGCGTGAACATGCCTAAGGATAGAGTGGATGCGGCAATCAAACGTGCTTCGGCAAAGGATGCATCCACCTTTGAAGAAATAGTGTACGAGGGCTACGGTCCTCACGGTGTTGCCATCGTAGTAGAAACGGCTACTGGTAATCCCACCCGTACAGTTTCTAATGTACGCATGCACTTTGCTCGTGGTGGTGGATTGCTCGGCAAAACTGGCTCATTAGATTTTTTGTTTGAACGCAAAGGAGTTTTTAAAATAGAAAAAGAAAATTTAACTTTTGATGAAATAGAACTTGAACTGATTGATTACGGATTAGAAGATATTGCCATAGATGAAAATGAAGCGTACATTTATACTTCTTTCAATGCTTTTGGTTCTATGGCAAAAGTATTAGATGAAAAAAAAATCAAAGTCATCAGTGCAGAAAAGCAACGTATCCCAAATAATTATATTGAACTAAATGAAATACAGCAGGAAGATGTAATGAAACTTATTGAATCTCTTGAGCAGGATGATGATGTTCAGCATGTGTATCATAATTTGAAATAACAGATAAATTTTTCAGGGAAAAGTTTCTGTTTTTTTTACAGAACTTTCTTTTCGCAGTGGAATTTAATTGTGTTGTACTTCTATCTTGAATTTAAATTTACTTTGCGACATAAATGTAAACAAAGAAGATAATTAACTAATCTATAATTTCCTTGAACGAACTCATCATCCGTATTGACGCAGACAACTCCATTGATTTTTATGGAGTAAACGATCGCAACTTGCACATTATCCGAAAACATTTTCCGAAATTAAAAATTGTAGCACGTGGCGAAACACTTAAAGTCATGGGCAACCAGGATGAATTAGATATTTTTGAAAAACGCATCATGGTTTTACAGCAATATCTGACATTGCATGGGCATATCACTGAAGAAAAAACAGAGCGGATCCTTGATGGTACCGATTTGCAGACGAACTCTTTTTCTGCAGAAGAAAACGATATTATTGTTTTTGGAAACAACGGTATGGTGGTACGATCTCATACTGCCAACCAGCGCAAAATGGTAGAAAGCGTAAAGACAAATGATATTGTTTTTGCCATTGGTCCAGCGGGAACAGGAAAAACATATACTGCTGTGGCAATGGCTGTCCGCGCAATGAAGAATAAGGAAATTAAAAAAATTATTCTCACTCGTCCTGCTGTGGAAGCAGGAGAAAGTTTGGGCTTTCTTCCGGGAGATTTGAAAGAAAAATTAGATCCTTACCTTCAACCGCTTTACGATGCATTGTTTGATATGATACCTTCCGAAAAAATTCAAACATTCATTGAGAACCGTATCGTGGAGATTGCTCCTCTTGCTTTTATGCGCGGGCGCACATTAGATAACGCTTATGTTATTCTTGACGAAGCGCAAAACGCTACAGAAGATCAATTAAAAATGTTTCTTACACGAATGGGCGCTTCTGCCAAATTTATTATCACCGGAGATATCACGCAAATTGATCTTCCGAGAAATATTCCATCGGGATTGGTGAGTGCATCAAAAACATTAGCAAATATTACAGGTATTGATTTTATTTTTCTGAACGAAACTGATGTGCTACGTCACCGACTTGTGAAAAATATCATTGCAGCTTATGCAAAACTCAAATACTAAAAAGAGAAAGAAATACATCATTCAATATTTCCAAAGTGTTATTCAACTAAAAAAATATGAGATAAAAATTATCCCTCATTATTTATTTCAAACCCCATCGTTCTCATATCGTTCCAAAAATTAGGGTAGGATTTTTTTACTACATAAGGATACTCAATTTTTACTTCGGGTACCACAAGAGCAAGCGGTGCAAAAGACATTGCCATGCGATGGTCATTGTAAGTTTGGAATAATGGAGTATCACTCTTTTCAATTCTCGCAGGACTTTTTATTTCAATACTTGCTTCTCCTATTTCTTTCATCTGTATTCCTATTTTTGCAAGTTCTGTTAATAATGCTTGTATACGATCGGTTTCTTTGATACGCAGTGTGTGAAGCCCATTGAAAAAAGCAGGAATACCTTTTGCGGCAACTATCACAGCCAAAGTTTGAGCAATATCAGGATAGTCGGAAAAATCAATAGTAAAATCTTCGGGGATGTAATTAGTTTTGGTAAGCCGCACAGTATTTCCGATAAATTCAGTATTAACACCAAAAAACTGAAAAATATCAGAAACAACAGCATCGCCTTGTATGGATATTTTTTTAAGTCCGTGTATTTTAATATCGGCTTCTTCGGCAAGAGCAACCATAGCATACCAATAAGAAGCCGCGCTCCAATCGGCTTCAATATAATAATCCTTTCCAATAAAATCCTGATGAGGAATAGAAATAATATCATCTTCCCAGGTGCAAACAATTCCAAAATATTTCAGAACTTTAAATGTCATCATAATATAAGAACGCGATACCACTCTTCCTTTCAGGTGAATAGTAAGTCCATCTTTCAGAATAGGTGCCAACAGAAGCAATGCTGTAATAAACTGGCTACTTATGCTGGCATCTATTTCAATTTTTCCGCCTTTTATCTCCCTTCCTTTTATCAACAACGGAGGATAACCGGTTTTTTTTAAATAAGAAATATCGGCTCCAATTTTATTAAGTGAATCAACTAATGGTTTGATAGGACGTTTATTTATTCTCTCTGAACCGGTAAGGATGCGTGTGCCATAACGATTAGCGAAAAAAGCAGTGAGAAAACGGATGGTGGTACCGCCAGCGCCAGTATAATAATTTATTTCCGCATTTAGTTTTTTAAAAGATCTTTGATGCTCAATAAGGGTTTCGTTTTTTAAAATCTCGGAAAGGATTTGCGTATCCTGTGAGTTGGCAAGATTGATAATATTGAAAGGTTGTTTGGAAAATGCTTGTATCAAAAGCACACGATTACTTTCACTTTTTGAAGCAGTGAGATAAATATTCCCATGGAGCGTTTTCTCAGGTTTGGTTATTCTATAAATCATGCTATTCCGATTCTCTGAAAGTTTTTTTGCGAAACTACAAATAATAAAACACTAAACAGCATCATTGAAAAATGCAATTGCCTCTGCAATAAGTTTTTTGTTGCAAGTGCAGTTAATCTTTGCATCGCCAATATGATTTAATAAAGTAAAATTGATTTTCTCTTCCTGATTTTTTTTATCATGAACCATAAATCTAATAAGATGTCCGGATGGAAACATTATTTTATTGGGACGAAATATTGAAATTATTGATAAAACAATATCCTGTAATTCTTCATCCGTGAGTCCAAGCATTTTTTTTGAAAGATATGTTTCGCAGATTATTCCAATGGCAAGGGCTTCGCCGTGTAGCAATGGATTTTTGCTGTGTAATAGTGAGTATGTTTCAAGTGCATGCCCAATAGTATGTCCAAAATTTAATATCTTCCTTAATCCGCTTTCATAAGGATCACTCAAAACGATTTTGTTTTTTATTTCAACAGAACGAGTAATTATTTCTTGCCATTCTGTATGCAGAGCATTCGTTTCTTTCACTTTGTTCCAGTAATTTTTATCTGCAATCAATCCGTGTTTTATTACTTCTGCAAAACCGGAAACGAGGTGCCGTTTGTTTAATGTTTTAAGAAATATAGGATGAATAAAAACAATTTTAGGAAAAGAGAAAAATCCTATTTCATTTTTAATTCCGTTAAAATTAATTCCTGTTTTTCCTCCTACGGAAGCATCAACCATAGCAAGCAGTGTAGTGGGAATGTTTATGAAATCAATTCCCCTTTTGAATACGGAAGCAGCAAATCCACCTATATCACTAATCACGCCTCCACCCAAATTGATGAGCAATGATTTCCTGTCGGCTTTATTATCTGAAAGGGCTTTCCAAATAGCAGCACAGGTTATTATGTTCTTATGCTTCTCACCGCTTTTGATTGAAATGACAGAGGTTTTATTTAGTGCAGGAACAGATTTATAAATTATTGGTAAACAGTATTTTTTAGTGTTCTCATCAACAAGAAAAATGATTTTGGAATATTTGTTACGATTAAAAAACAATTCCATCTCACCAAAGGATTCGTCTCCAATGTGAATATTATAATTGATGGATTGTATTATGCTCATTGTTGACAAAATTAAACTTCTTACAATACCGAGTTCTGGTCACAAATGCAACTTTTCTATCAAGCAAGTTTGATGATAAAAATTTAATTAGTGAGCAGTTCTAAAAATCCAAAATATTCAGCAATCTCAATACGAGAAAGAAATTTTTGTATCTGCGATTCATCTGCAAAATCAGCGGGAAATAAACTTTGCGTAACATGAGTTAGTAATTATTCTGTGCAGTCCCAAAAATTGATTTCGTCATTGCGACACAAAGCGAAGCAAAGGGGAAGCAATCTCTTACTTCGGCAAGCTCAGTAACCAAATAGCAGGACAGAGATTGCTTCGGGTTGCTTAAGGCAACCCTCACAATGACGTTTATTTGTATTTTTAGAACTGCCCTTCTCTATACCTACAAATGAAAAAATACTTGTTATCAAAAAAAAATAATATTTTTGTAAAATGATTTTTTAAAAAATTATGAAACAATTTTTGCTTTTCATTTTTATTTGTAATGTTGCTTTTGCACAATCCAATAATGATACTTTAAATAAAGTGGATGCCACAGGACAAAAGCAAGGATACTGGATTGTTTACAACAGTATCAAAAAACTTTTGGATTATCCTACCGAAGCAAAAGTTGAAGAAGGACGTTTTATAGATAGCAAGAAAAATGGTATTTGGAAAAATTTCTTTCCAAACGGTAATATAAAAAGTGAAATTACCTACACAAATAATCGTCCAAGTGGTTATGCAAAAATGTATTTTGAAGACGGAAAATTACAAGAAGAAGGAATATGGGAAAATAATCGTTGGGTAGGCGACTACAAGGTATATCACGATAATGGACAAACATTTTATGATTTCAAATACAATAAAACCGGAAAACGTGAAGGCGAACAAAAATATTTTTATGATAACGGACAAATTATGATGAAAGGAGAAATGCATGATGGAAAAGAATCCGGTGTGTGGGAAGAACGTTATGAAAATGGCGACCTCAGAGCCAACAAAGTATTTAATGACGGAACACTTGATGCGGAAAAAACCGAGATTTATGCTCCCGTAAAACCTCTTCCTCCTCCTAAAAAAGATGAATCTATTTCTAATGAGCCCGCAAAAATTATTGATAAAGCAATGGAAAAAACTAACGAAGCACAAAAGCCCTTTAATGGAAATGGATATGCCAAACTATTCCTCCCCGGTGCTCGCATTTCAAAAGACGGAGAGTTTAAAAACTATCGCCTCATAAATGGAAAGGACTACATCTACAACACAAACGGAATCATTGAAAAAATTGCTGTCTATAAAGATGGTAAGTATGTGGGCGATGCTCCCATTGAAGAAAAAGATAAGTAATCGGTTTTTACAATTACTATGTGAATGGTCCCGATAAAAAAATATCGGGATTATTTTTTTTGTTTATTTTTATTTTTATTTTATGACGATGCAACCGATAGAAATTTTTAATACGCTCACCAGAAAGAAAGAAAAATTCACTCCACTTAATTCTCCTTTTGTTGGAATGTATGTTTGCGGTCCTACTGTTTACAACGATGTTCATCTCGGCAACTGTCGCACATTTATTTCTTTTGATTTAATTTACCGTTATCTCATTCACGCAGGATATAAAGTCAGATATGTGCGTAACATTACTGATGCCGGACATTTGGAAGGCGACCGCGATGAAGGAGAAGATAAGTTTTCTAAAAAAGCAAAACTTGAACAAGTAGAGCCGATGGAAATAGTGCAGAAATATACTTTAAGTTTTCATGAAGTGATGCGAATGTTCAACACCCTTCCGCCAAACATTGAACCAACAGCAACAGGACACATATCCGAACAAATTGAAATGACAAAACAAATTATAGAATCAGGATTTGGATATGTTGTTAACGGAACAGTTTATTTTGATGTAGAAAAATATTCCGAAAAAAATAATTACGGATTGTTGTCAAACAGAAAAACAGAAGAACTTTTAGAAAGCACGCGTGAACTTGAAGGACAGGATGAGAAAAAAGGAAGATTAGATTTCGCTCTATGGATAAAAGCAAAACCCGAACATATCATGCGTTGGCCCTCGCCTTGGGGATGGGGATTTCCGGGTTGGCATATTGAATGTTCGGCAATGAGCACAAAATATTTGGGAACTACTTTTGACATTCACGGTGGAGGAATGGATTTGATAGCCACTCATCATACAAATGAAATCGCACAATCGCAAGCATGCAATCATTGTGAGCCGGTGAAATATTGGATGCATACAAATATGCTTACGGTAAATGGTGTGAGAATGTCTAAGAGTGCCGGTAATGGTTTTCTTCCTATGGAACTCTTTGCCGGAAATCATAAACTTTTAGAGAAAAGATATTCACCGATGGTGGTAAGATTTTTTATGATGCAAACACATTACCGCAGTACATTGGATTTTTCTAACGAAGCATTGCAAGCATCTGAAAAAGGATTCAAAAAGATTATTAACGGACTCATTACAATTAAAGCAATTAAGCATTTTGAACAAAAAGAAATTTATGATGAAACCCTAAATAAAAAAATTGAATACTTATGTTCGCTTTGCTACGAAGGAATGAACGATGATTTTAATTCAGCAATTGTTATTGCCAATCTTTTTAATTTATTAAAATACATCAATTCATTTCATCATAAAATAATGAATATAGGATCGCTCAGTGCAAAAACTTTTGCATTGATGCAAACAACATACATCTCTTTTGTTGAAGATGTACTCGGACTAAAAGAAGAGAAATCGCATAACCCAAATATCATTGATGATTTACTAAGTGTGCTTTTAGAAATGTATAAAAATGCTAAAGAATTTAAAGATTATAAAACAGTTGACTTAATAAGGGCTAAAGTAAAAAAGGAAGGAATTGTAATTAAAGACACCAAAGATGGTGCAGAGTGGAACTATGAAGAATAAGGTATTGTTAAATAAGTATAGGGATTGCTTCCCATTTCGTTCCTCATGGTTCGCAATGACGCTCAATTTAAACGTCATTGCGAGAGAGGAACGACCGAAGCAATCTAAAAATCTATGCCAAATTAACAATGCCAAGAATAATATTTTTATTGCAATAATTTTATCTGTTGTTTTTTTCTCCTGCCAGAATTTTTCATCGGATGAAGACACTCAAAAGAATTCTTCTGTCAGAAATAATAAATCAAATAATAATTTCTTGCCTGCTCCTTTTTTTAATGAGGACTCTGCTTATTTGTTTGTTAAACAGCAAGTGGATTTTGGTCCGAGAATTCCTCTTTCATCTTCGCATGCAAAATGTCTTAATTTTTTAATTCAGAAATTAAAATCGTATGGCTTTGAAGTGATTGTGCCAAACGGCTTTGCTATTGTGAACAAAAAAAACATGCCGATAAAAAATATTATTGCCTCATATCTTCCATCTGAATCAGAGCGACTCATGCTTTTATCTCACTGGGATACACGTGCTGTTGCCGACCGCGATACCGTTGATAAAGACAAATCTTTTGATGGAGCAAACGATGGAGCAAGTAGTGTGGGCGTGTTGCTTGAAATTGCCCGTCAAATAGGCATTACAAAACCAGACATCGGAATTGATATAATATTATTTGACATGGAAGATCAGGGAACCGATTATTGTGCGGGTTCTGCTTATTGGGCAAAAAATTTTCACAAGCCGGGATATGTTGCCAACTACGGAATTCTTCTTGATATGGTAGGAGCAAAAGATGCTGTTTTTCCTAAAGAAGGATTATCTATGCAATATGCTCCATATCTTGTTAAAAAAATATGGGATAAAGCCGCTCGTCTTGATTATTCTAACTATTTTATTTCTCAGGAAATACCTCCGCTTACCGACGACCATCACAATGTAATTATGTTTGCCAATATTCCCTGCGTGAATATCATCCACTATATTCCTGCAACAGAAGATTTTGGCACTTTCCATCACAGGCATAGCGATAATATGAATATCATAGATAAAAATACTTTGAAAGCAGTTGGGCAAACTGTTTTGGAAGTTGTGTGGGAAGAACAAAAAAAGACAAGTTAGAAGTTTTTAGAGCAGAAATACGAATTCGCAGAGAAATACACACAGAGAACCACGGAGTTTGCATAAGTGTAATTGCCAAGTTTTAAACAGGTTAATGGTTGAACTAAGTGAAAACCGCCTGATGAACTGTCATGCTAAACTTGTTTTCAGCATCTAAAATCAATAAAAATAGATTCCGAAACCACCGAAACTTGGTCGGGATAGGCAAGTTCGGAATGACGGGGTCAAGTTTTTGGAACTACCCTTAATAAAAATTAACGTTGTTTGTTTAATCGAGCGAATTCCTCGCAGCTTTGCTGCGGGGTCATTCATTATTACTCGTTTCCCCTTAAAAAGTACTCGTTTTTCTTTGAAAATCATTTCTTTTCCCTTGAAGGTTACTCGCTGTACTTTGAAGGTTACTCGCTGTACTTTGAGGGTTACTCGCTGTACTTTGAGGGTTACTCGCTGTACTTTGAGGGTTACTCGCTGTACTTTGAAGGTTACTCGCTGTACTTTGAGGGTTACTCGCTGTACTTTGAGGGTTACTCACTGTACTTTGAGGGTTACTCGCTGTACTTTGAGGGTTACTCGCTGTACTTTGAAGGTTACTCGCTGTACTTTGAAGGTTACTCGCTGTACTTTGAGGGTTACTCGCTGTACTTTGAGGGTTACTCCTTTCCCCTTGAAGGTTATTAGTTCTTTAGCGAGAGGAAAAAATGTCATTAAATCCTCTCTCAAAAAGCGAATTCGCAAAAATTCCAAAAAGTTACTTGATTATTTCAGCAAACTATAATTCGTTGTTCGTCATTCAATTTTTCTGCAAGTATTATCAGTAAAACAACTTGTGCAATTTCATTCCATACTTACCAAACTCAATGGCAGGTGCGGGAATTTTGATAAAGCAAAATGTTTCAGCAAGGATTTTTATGAATTTTGAATGTGTTTTTATTTTAGTCAGGTCTACATCCAAAGAAAAATAATACTGACGGTAACGGTGAAAAATAATCTGCGTACCTTGTCCGTCAAAATAAGGGGGATTATCATTGCCTCCCGTCATTCCATCTGCTCCATAACCAAAAGCAATATTCAGAAATTTCGGAAATCTGCTTTCGGTTTTTAGGAAAGAAGAAATGTTGCAGGAGAGCCAATAGGTTTGTCCGTTGTAATCCTTAATTAAATTTTCGGCAAAATTATATCCAAGCAATGTAGGTCGGTATAGAGAGTAATCACTTGGAAAAAAAGAAAATTTTAGAGAGATTGCTCCCACACCTTTTAATAAATGTGATTTTGTTTGATTGTTTTGTAAAATTTTTTGTCCTATTACCAGTGCAGAACCCAAAACGTTTGCAGAAATATCTGTCCATGAAAATCCCCAGTCAGCAGAAAAGCCGTCTAATATTTCAATCGCAGTGAGATATAAAAATCCTGCTCCCGCACCTATCCAAACTGAACGCTTTTTTTCCGTTCCACTCCATTCAAACATATCGCATCCCATTTTTACTAAATAATAAGAAGTAAACAGATGTCCGACTTTATCCATCTGTAACCATTCTCTGCTGTCGTCAAAAAAATGAAATGAGGTGCGCGGATAATCTTTATACCAGATATGGCTTAATGCTGCCACAGAACCTGCATACATTCCTGTTTGTAGTGAAGTAACAGCAATAAATCTTTTTTTATTGAAATGAGTTTTCTCCATTTCATTAGTAGTATGTATTTCTGTGGAAAGAGAAATCGTATCCTGCGAAAAAGATAATTTGAAATGAGAAGAGACAAGAAAAAAAACAAAATAAGAAATCAATATTTTTTTCATATTACTACAAAAAATAATTTACTGATAATATTATCTGCCAGCAGTTTTCCCTTTTGGGTAAGAACAATTTGCGAACCATCTATTTTGATACTTTCCTCTTCAAGAAGTCGTATTGATTCTTTCATGAAATAGTCGTAAAAAGATACCGAGAAATTTTCTTTCAGATAATTCAGGTCAAGTCCCCACATAGTTCGGAGTGAAGTCATGACATATTCATTATATTTTTTTTCATCAGAAAGAATTTCTTTCTCAAAACAAATTTTTTCTTCATTCATTGAACGAATGTAAATGCTGTTATTATTTATGTTCCATTGCCGGCTATCGCCATTGTATGAATGTGCCGAAGGACCAAGTCCCAGATATTTTTCTCCTTTCCAATAACTGCTGTTGTGTCGCGAATAAAAACCATCTTTACAGAAATTAGAAATTTCATATTGAGTGAAATTATTATTTTTCATTTCATTCATCAGAATATCAAATTGCCTTGCACCTTTTTGTTCATCAATTGCTTTTGCTAATCCTCTTTTTATAAAAGAATGTAATGCAGTTTTAGGTTCAAGAGTAAGACAATAGCATGAAATATGTGGAACACCAAGTGAAAAAGCAACATCAAGATTTTTTTTCCACTGCTCATCAGACAAAGTTTGAATTCCATAAATCAGGTCAATGGTAATATTGCTGAACCCGATGTCTTGTGCTTGTTTTACAGAAGTTAATGCCTCATAAGAATTATGGACACGGTTCAGAAATTTCAAATCTTCATCTGAAAAACTTTGAATCCCGATACTGAGGCGGTTAATAAAAGTGGAATAAAATTCTCTAAGTTTTTTTCGGGAAAGGTCATCCGGATTTGCTTCCAATGTTATTTCTGCATCCGATGAAATGGAAAAATATTTTTCAAGTTCTGCAAAAATGCACAAAATATCTTCACGAGAAAGTAGAGAAGGTGTTCCTCCTCCGAAATAAATAGTATCAATATTTTTTGTGATAAGATAATCCTTTCTCATATAAATTTCTTTCTTCAACGCATCAAGAAATAGATTTTTGTTTTTAAGGGAAGTTGAAAAATAAAAATCGCAGTAATGACAGGATTGTTTGCAGAAAGGAATATGAATATAAATGCCGGCCATAGATAACAGATAGTTTTAACTTGCAATAATAATCTATATATCACTTCCGGCAATGACAGAAATTTTTTATCCGATGTCTTTGCCCGTTGAAAAATTTATCTTAACAGAAAAATATTTGCCGAAAAAAATACTTGTTTGTATGAAAATAATATTTACATTTGTGGACTCTTTTGTAAAGAGTCATTAAATCAGTTACTAATTCCTTAATAAAAATTTATTTTCAAACCTTATCTTTCACAAAGTTCCAAACATTAGAAAATCTTTTAGGAAGATTGTTGAATCCCTAATTTATGGGCAGTCCCAAAAATTGGTTCGTCATTGCGACCGCGAGTCACGAAGCAGGAAGCAATCTTTAATCTGCCTGTGCCGAACACGGCAGACAGGTAGCAGGGACGTTTAACAATGCAACAATGAAACAATGCAACAATGCAACAATGCAACAATGCAACAATGCAACAATGTAACAATGCAACAATGTAACAATGCAATACTTTTTTTATGAAAACATTTACATTCTTAATTACTGTCTTCATTTTTCACTTTTCACTTTTCACTTTTCACTCTTTTGCTCAGAACTATAATCCTTTTAATATAGGATCATCTACTGATGATAGGGGTTATAGTATTGCCGTGGATGCAAGCGCTAATACATATGTAACAGGATACTTCAAAAGTACAGCTGATTTTAATCCTGACCCTGAAATTACTAATAATCTATCGGCATTGTCAATGGCGGGGGATATTTTTATTGCTAAATATAATTATTTGTTCCAATACCAATGGGCTTTCAAAATAGGGATAGTAACAGCAAATCCAAGTAGTGGCTATGGTATTGCTGTGGATGCCAGTTCTAATGTGTATGTAACAGGTGTTTTTTATGGTGCAAACGTCAATTTTAATCCATTAGGAGGTACGCCGAAGAACCTTTCTTCAAATGGAAGCAGAGACATCTTTGTTGCTAAATATAATTCTTCGGGCATCTGCCAGTGGGCTTTTAATGTGGGAGGGACGACGGATAATGATTATGGCTACGGTATTGCAGTAGATGCAAGTTCTGTGTATGTAACAGGTGGGTTTTCTGGTACAAGCGTCAATTTTAATCCATTAGGTACACCACCAATTAACCTTTCTTCAGATGGCACACAAGACATCTTTGTTGCCAAGTATAAT
>JAZDJJ010000130.1:0-2932 GCA_043804035.1 Bacteroidota bacterium | reverse complement strand
CAGCGGAAAAGTTACACAGGCAGAAACAGGAATTCCTTTGCAAGGAGTAACGATAACACTTTTGGAAACAACAAAAACAGTTCAGACAGATGCCAATGGAAATTATTTTATGAGCACCAAGTTTATCGGAGAAGGGACATTAGAATTTTCGCTCAATAATTTTGTAACACAAACCATCGCAATAAATTTAGTTGCAGATGCCTCTCTTGTGCAGAATGTTGTTTTGCAACCAATCGTGGGGTAACTATGGATTGTTCATAAAATCAGGACTTATGCAAGACCCTTTAATCGTTGAAATTTATGAACGTCAATCCGCAAAATCTACTAAACAAAACGACCCTCGTGATGTTTTTTGCGTAAGTTCTGAGATAATAATAAATTCCCAATTTGTGATGTTTGAAGATAGAAATTTGGTCCCGTAGTTCAACTGGATAGAACATCTGACTTCGGATCAGGTGGTTGGGGGTTCGAATCCCTTCGGGACCACGAGAGGATTTGTTTTGATTTCTTTTATAAATCATTTTGGATTTTTATTTGTCTGCGTGTAAAATAAAATTTTTTCTTATACATTTATAGATTTGGTCTTGTAGTATAACGGATAGTACATAGGTCTCCGGAACCTAAAGTTCGGGTTCAAATCCCGGCAAGACCACTGATTAAATGAAAACAAAAATTCTTTATACAATGAAAAACAAAGTACGGATATTATTTTTTGGCTTAATGTTTGTTAAGTGTCATTTTGCTTTTACGCAAACAAATATTTACGATACTATTTTACACGCTTCATTGCAGCGAACGTATCTTTTACATATACCTCCTTCATACAATTCTGCAAATTCAACTCCACTTATCATTGGATTGCACGGAGGCGCTTCTAACAGTTGGTATAGTTTAGAAGAGATGTCCAAACTAATTGCTAAGTCCAATTCAAGTGGTTTTATATTAGTGTATCCCGAAGGTGTTAAGTTTTTAGGTATGCGAACGTGGAATGGTGGCGGTTGTTGCGGGTATGCAGTTTCTTCTAATATAGATGATGTGGGATTTATCAATGCTTTGATAGATTCTCTGCGTTCTCAATATAATATAGACACCACTCGCATTTATGCAACGGGAATATCCAATGGTGCTATTATGGCTTATCGTCTTGCTTGCGAACTCTCGCATCGCATTGCCGCTATCGCTGTGGTGGCGGGAACATTAGAAGATACACATTATACCTGTATCCCTTTACGACCTGTGCCAATTATACAATTTCACTCCGTATTAGATAGTAATATTTATATGCAAGGTGGTGTAGGACAAGGTATTTCGGGCTACAACTTTAATCCTGTGAATTATGGTCTGCAAAAATTCGCAACTTTTAATAATTGTGTTTCCGTGCCCGATTCCAATTATTACACAGCAGGAAATACTTTTTACTATAAAAAAAGATGGAGCAATTGCAGTTGCAATGCAAAAGAAATTTTATATGTAACCGGTGATGGCGGTCATTCTTGGCACGGAGGGCAACAAGGTTCTTATGCAGGAGCCGACCCGCCATCATTAATTATTAATGCAAACGATTCAATGTGGATTTTTTTTCAACAACACCCACTGTGCAATCCCACTGCAGTAAATAATTTTCAAAACATAACATTGTTTGCAAACATTTATCCTAATCCTACAAGTGGAATTATTACATTGCAATTATCAGATGATAAAATTAAAAATGCCGACCTAAAAATCTTTGACCTTTTTGGCAGAAGCGTTTTTCAAAAAGATATAAACACCAAACACGAAACCTTAAATTTGAACTTGCCTAATGGGATGTATTTTTATCAGATAAAAAATAAACAGCAAATTGTCGCTATAGGAAAAATAATAATTCAATGACGGACATTCTATAACAACGATAAACCATAGTGAAAATAAGTAATAATTATTTTTTGAATCTCAGAACCTTTTTTCATTTGTTATCTTTCCTGACGTTCCGCAGGTTCATCAATGCTGTAAAAATTTATTTCTCTTTTATTTTTTCATACATAACAAAAACATCTACGTGCTACGGAATGCCTGTCGCTATTTCGGTTGAACCAACAACTTCGTGTAATTTGCATTGTGCTGAATGTATGACGGGGCAAGACCTTATCAGTCGTCCAAAAGGTGAGATGAAATTAGAACTATTTCAAAAAATAATTGATGACGTGCATAATAACATCATTTATCTTTCGCTTTATTTTCAAGGCGAGCCGTTGCTATGCAATAATCTTTTTGAAATGATAATTTATGCAAAAAGAAAAAATATATTTACCGAAATATCTACCAATGCTAATATTATTGATGATTACACTGCCGATAAAATTGTACGTTCAAAACTTGACAGCATCATTATTTCAATAGATGGTACTTCGGAAGATGCTTATACAGCATACAGAAAAGGAGGTAGTTTATCAAAAGTTCTTGAAGGCATCACTAATATTAACAACAGCAAAAAAGAATTAAAGTCAAAAACACCATTTATTACGTTGCAATTTTTGGTAACACAAAAAAACGAACATCAGATTGATGAGATAAAACGATTATCAAAAAAATTGAATGCCGATAAACTAACAATAAAAACGATGCAGATTATTAACACAAAAAACGCTGAAAACACATTGCCATCAAGCGTACAATATCGGAGATACAATAAAGATGAAGTAGGAAACTTTGTTTTATCAAAACAAAAAGGCAATCATTGTTTTCGTATGTGGAGTCGTTGTGTAATCACTTGGGATGGCAAAGTACTGCCTTGCTGTTTTGATAAAAATGCCAATTATTTTTTTGGAAACATAACGGATATAGATTTTAATACTATTTGGAAATCTACTGAATACAATAATTTCAGGAAACAAATTTTAGCAGATAGAAAAAAAATAAATATTTGTAATGACTGTTCGGAATAGTTTGTTCT
>JAZDJJ010000129.1:0-7832 GCA_043804035.1 Bacteroidota bacterium | reverse complement strand
AGAACTAACATAAGGCATCGCCCTGAAAGGGCAAAATAACTATGGCTCAATCACTCACAAAAGTTTATATTCTAGGACTTACGCAAACATTCATTTATAAACTAACATTTATGCCACTAAGACACAAAGACACCAAGTTTTTGCTTTGCAAGAGAATAATTCAATAGAATTTCTTTGTGCCTTGGTGCCTTGGTGCCTTTGTGGCAGAATAAGAAAACTCTGCGTAAGTCCTAAAACTAACATTTATGCCACGAAGACACAAAGACACCAAGTTTTCGCTTTGCCAGAGAATAATTTAACAGAATTTCTTTGTGCCTTGGTGACTTTGTGGCAGAATAAGAAAACTCTGCGTAAGTCCTATAACAATTAACAATTAACAATTAACTAATTATTATGAAAACAAAACATCATGTTATTTTATTTTGTTTAAGTATTGCTTCATTGAATACATTTTCTCAGATTACTTTAACAACATCTTCGCAGGGAAACACAAAATGCAATGGTAGCGGTTGTAATTATACTGGACCTACAATATTGATTAACGAAGTGATGCTATATCCTGATAATGGACAAGATGGCTCTATTTATGGTACAGGGCTTGCATCTCCTAGTCCCTCTGAAGGTGAGTGGATTGAACTTTATAATCCCGACCAATGTAATTCAATTGATATTTCATGTTATTTTCTTGGAAATAACACTCATGTATGGGCTGCTTTATCTCCTATGGCGTTGGGAGATTATGGTGGAGGATATGTAATTCCGCCAAATACCATAGTTCCTCCATTAGGTTTTGTAATTGTAAGAGGACGGAATGCACCATCAGTACCTTCAAATCTTTTGGTAGCAAATGGTGGAAAAACCGTTGAATTAGTAGTTGGTGCAACAGGAACATGTCGGGATGGAGGTTCTCGCTTATGGTTTCCAAATGATGGCGGTTGGTTCGCTTTTTATGATAGAAACGGCGCCCCGCAAGATGCTATCTCTTGGGGCAATCAAACAAATTTGAATCTCCTTCCTTGCGTACCAACTATAAGTGGTTGTTCTTTTTCCGGAACGCTTCCTTCATACAATAATATTTCTTCTGGCAGAAAAACATTGATTTATGGTGTTGCACCTATGGGACAATCTCTTCGGCGTATTCCTGATGGGAGTGCTTGGCAGGTTGGTGTGCCAGCGTCGCCCACTTACGGAACGTGTAATTCGGCTTGTGCTGTAGCACCGATATCAACATGTAATGGACAGGCATCAGTAATCGTTACAGGAGGAACACCACCATATTCATATCTATGGAATGATGGAACATCACAAGCTACAGCTACAGCAATAAGTTTATGTGCAGGAAATTATACTGTAACCGTTACTGATGGAGCAAGTGCAACTAATAGTGCCAATGTTCAAGTATCAAATTTTGTTCCTACACTTACAATAAATCCTATTACTAATGTATTATGCAATGGAATATGTAATGGTTCTGCCACTGCTATCTTAACAAGCAGCGCAACGCCTTTCACATATTCGTGGAACACAAATCCAGTACAAACTCTTGCTACTGCAATAAATTTATGTGCAGGAAATTACGCTGTAACTGCTACTGATACTAATAAATGTGCAAATACAACTACGGTTACCATAACACAACCGCTGACAGCACTCACTGTTAGTATTACTGCTGATAATGCCGTATGTAGTCCATTGAATGGCTACGCAATGGCTAATGTATCAGGTGGCACGCCTTCGTATCATTATTCTTGGAATACTACACCGTCTCAAACTACTAAAAATGCTACCAATCTTCCATCAGGAACTTATTCTCTTACAGTTACTGATGATAATGGTTGTACCGCTTCTAATACTGTTACAATAGCAAATACTTCTAATCCTATTGCTAATGCCGGTTCAGACCAAACCGTTTGTGCAGGAGTAAAGGTTACATTAACAGCAAGCGGAGGCACTTCTTATTCGTGGAGCGGCGGAGTACAAAATGGTGTTGCATTCACACCTACAGCAACTACCACATATACGGTTACTGTAACTAATTCTAATGGTTGTACTGCTACCGATAATGTTGTTGTAAATGTAAATCCTTTGCCCGCTGTTAATGCAGGGTTAGATAAAACCGTTTGTGCGGGAACAAATGTTACACTCACGGCAAGTGGAGGCACTTCTTATTCTTGGAGCGGTGGAGTACAAAATGGTGTTGCATTTACACCTGTCGCAACAACAACATATACGGTTACTACAACTAATTCCTGTGGTACTGCCAGTGATAATGTTGTGATAACTGTAGCTTCTTTGCCAACTGCTAATGCAGGAAAAGATACAACTATTTTTATAAGAGGTAATGGTAATGCTTATTTGCACGGAAGCGGAGGAACTATTTATTTATGGACACCGGGCACAAATCTTTCTTGCACAAATTGTGCTAACCCTATAGCCAATCCACTTACTACAACATCATACATACTTGAAGTAACTGATAGTAATGGTTGTACCGATAGAGATACTGTTACAGTATTTGTAAATACAGAATGCGGAGAAATATTTGTACCAAGTGCCTTTTCTCCAAATGGTGATGGCAAAAATGATTATGCAGTAGTTCACAGCCCTTGCATAAAAACTATTGACTTTAGTATTTACAACAGATGGGGACAGAAAGTGTTCCATACTAATAAAATGATTACTCTGGATAAAAGCGAAGGATGGAACGGAAAGTTTAATAATAATGGAAAGGATATGGATCCGGAAGTATTCTATTATGTATTGAAAGTTGAATTAAAGAATGATCCAAACGTCATTAAACAGTCTTCGGGAAATATTACTCTTGTGAGATGAATTGATTATTGACTATTGGGAATTGATTATTGGTTTATGTTTTAATGGTAATCCTTTTCCTATTAACGATTAACAATTTTTCTATTAACTTTATGGTTGTCTAATATTATCCTTTCTTCTATAAATCCTTTTTGATTTGTTCGTCATGGCGGGCTTGACCCGCTATCATTAGTTCGTCATGGCGGGCTTGACCCGCCACCTCAATAAATTATCTTCTTTTATGTGTAATTGAAAATTTTATGTACGTTTGTAATTAAAATGTATTTTTCATAAAAATTAATTTCAAAAATAATCACCTAATAAAACTTTATAATTATGGCAACAAAAGAAGCAGTAAAAGAAGTATTGAAAGAAAAGAATCCCAATACAAATCAGGATAAAGAAGTAAACAAAGAAAAACTCAAAGCCCTGCAACTCACCATTGATAAACTTGAAAAAACTTACGGCAAAGGCACCATCATGAAAATGCAATCGGAAGTGATTGAAAAAATTGATGTGATTTCTACCGGCTCACTCGGATTAAATGTTGCACTTGGCGTTGGTGGTCTTCCGAAAGGAAGAGTGGTAGAAATTTATGGTCCTGAATCTTCAGGAAAAACTACTCTGGCTCTTCACACAATTGTATCAACGCAAAAGAAAGGAGGCATTGCTGCATTTATTGATGCAGAACATGCGTTTGACCGTCTGTATGCAAAAAAACTTGGAATTGATTTGGAAGCACTCCTTATTTCTCAGCCCGATAACGGAGAACAAGCAATGGAAATAACAGAAAATCTGATTCGTTCAGGTGCAATTGATATTATTGTGATTGACTCTGTTGCTGCACTCACTCCAAAAGCAGAAATTGAAGGAGAGATGGGAGATTCTAAAATGGGTTTGCACGCACGTTTGATGTCTCAGGCAATGCGAAAACTTACTGGCACAATAAGCAAAACAAAATGTTGCGTCATCTTCATCAATCAACTACGTGAAAAAATTGGCGTGATGTTCGGTAATCCCGAAACTACCACTGGAGGAAATGCCTTAAAGTTTTACGCATCAGTCCGTTTGGATATTCGCAAAATAGGACAGATAAAAGAAGGCGATGTGGTAATTGGCAACCGTGTGCGTGTGAAAGTTGTGAAGAATAAAGTAGCACCACCTTTCCGTTTTGCTGAGTTTGATATTCTTTTCGGTAAAGGAATTTCTAAAGTGGGAGAGATTATTGACCTTGGAGTTACTCATGAGATAATTAAAAAAAGTGGCTCATGGTTCAGTTATGATGATAACAAACTCGGACAGGGAAGAGATACTGTTAAACAAGTGTTTGACGATAATCCTGAACTTGCAGAAGAAATAGAAAACAAAATCAAAGAAGCATTGATGAAAGAAGTTTGATTCTGTGTTAATGGTGAATGGTTAATGGTTATTCGTTAATGGTTAATGGTTAATAGTTAATGGTGAATGGTTAATGGTTAATGGTGAATGGTGAATGGTTAATGGTTAATGGTGAATGGTTAATGGTTGTTCGTTAATGGTTAATGCTTTCCTATTAACTCTTCCTATTAACGAATAACAATTTTTCTATTAACTCTTCCTATTAACGAATAACAATTTTTCTATTAACTCTTACTATTAACGATTAACAATTTTTCTATTAACTCTTACTATTAACGATTAACAATTTTTCTATTAACTCTTACTATTAACGATTAACAATTTTTCTATTAACTCTTAATGGTTTTTTATTTTTTATTGGGTTATCTCTGTATTAAAAAAATTACAATATGGCATTACTCGGAAGTATTCTGAAACGCACTATAGAATTACGCAAAGTTGTACCACGAATCCATAAAAATGGGTTTCGCCAGCAGGTAAATACTTTGCGTAACCTTTTATCCCGTGCCGAATACACTGCTTTTGGCGAACAATATAATTTTTCAAGGATATTAAATGAAAAAAATATTGTGAATGTTTTTCGGCAAACAGTGCCTGAGCATGATTACAATAGTATCTTTCGTAAGTGGTGGTATCGTACACTGAATGGAGAATCTTTTATATGTTGGCCCGGAAAAGTAAAGTATTTTGCACTGAGTTCAGGCACATCCGAATCGTCAAGTAAACATATTCCAGTTACAAAAGATATGCTTCGCTCCATCCGTAAAACAAGCCTCAGACAATTACTTGCCCAGTCGCATTACAATTTACCTAAAGAACATTTTGAACGAGGTATTCTTATGCTTGGCGGAAGTACTCATCTGAATTTTAACGGCACTTATTTTGAAGGGGACCTCAGTGGTATCACCACAGGCAACATTCCATTTTGGTTTCAGCATTTTTACAAACCGGGAAAAAGAATTTCACGCGAACGTGATTGGTCAGTCAAATTAGACGAGATTGTTGCATCGGCAAACAAATGGGATATTTCAACGATATGCGGTGTTCCTTCATGGGTACAAATACTTATTGAAAAAATTATTGAATACAACAAAGTAAATACCATTCATGATATTTGGCCTAACCTTTCCATCTATGTTCACGGAGGCGTTTCGTTTTCTCCTTACAAAAAAGGATTTGAAAAATTACTTGCCCGCCCAATCATTTATATGGAAACCTATCTGGCAAGTGAGGGCTTTATTGCATACCACGATAATCCGAATAGCGAAGGAATGCGACTGACGCTTGACAATGGAGTATTTTTTGAATTTGTTCCTTTCACTGATAAAAATTTTGATGCTGAAGGAAATTTACGGAGTAATCCCGAAACGTTTTCTCTTGCCGAAATTCAGGAAGACACTCAATATGCTTTACTTATGTCAACCTGCGCCGGCGTATGGCGTTACCTGCTTGGAGATACCATTAAATTTACTTCGCTGACTAATCACGAAATTATTATTACCGGCAGAACAAAACATTTTCTGAATTTGTGCGGAGAGCATCTTTCGCAAGATAATATGAACCGTGCCATTGAACTTGTTTCCCGTGATATGAACATTCATATTAAAGAATTTTCTGTCGCAGGAATTCCTTGTCATTCTCTTTTTGCTCATAAATGGTTTATTGGAACTGACGATACGGTTAATTCTGAAAAGTTGAAAGAATTATTAGATGAACATCTGAAAGTTTTGAATGATGATTACAGAGTAGAACGTTTGGCGGCAATAAAAAATGTTTTTGTAAAAGTTTATCCGACTTCTGTTTTTTATGAGTGGATGGAACAAAAAGGAAAAATGGGAGCACAAAATAAATTCCCCCGTGTGATGAAAAATAAACACCTTGACGAATGGGAAGAGTTTTTAAATAAAAAGTTCTGTCATGATTAATTGTCAGTCGTATGAAATCATTTACTATTCCTGAGTTTTACAAAAGCAAAATCATTTCCCGTATAAAAGAATTAAGAAGAAATACAGATCTTCGGAAAAAAGATTTTTCTCCCACACTACTTGATTTCGGTCCTGTAATATTTTATATATCCCGACATTTTGGTTTCTGCTATGGCGTTGAGAATGCTATTGAGATTTCTTTCAAAGCCATTAATGAAAACCCTGATAAAAGAATTTTTCTGCTCAGCCAGATGATTCATAATCCTGAAGTAAACAACGATATGATAATGCATGGCGTGAAATTCCTGATGGACACTTATGGAAATCAACTTATCCCGTTTGAAGAATTAAAGAAAGATGACATTGTTATTATTCCCGCTTTCGGCACAACGCTTGCCATAGAAGAACGATTAAAAAAGTTAGGTATTGAAGTGCATAAATACGATACCACTTGTCCGTTTGTTGAACGGGTTTGGAAGAAGTCGCAAAATCTTGGAAAGAATAAATATACTATCATCATTCACGGAAAACACAATCACGAAGAAACTTGCGCTACTTTTTCTCGCAGTGAAATTTTTGCTCCCGCCATCATCATAAAAAATATGTATGAAGCAAAGAAGTTGGGCTCTTTTATTCTTGGAGAAATGAAATTATCTGAGTTTGAAAGTTTTTTTCAGGGAAGATATTCTGACAAATTCAATCCGCAAAAAGATCTTGAGCAAATTGGTGTAATAAATCAAACTACTATGCTTGCTACAGAAACACAGGAGATTGCTGATTATTTTAGAAATGTAATGATACAGAAATATGAAATCATAAATCTGAAAAAACATTTTGCTGATACAAGAGATACGCTTTGTTATGCTACCAACGAAAATCAGGATGCCACATACGTATTGCTTGAGCAAAATGCTGACTTGGCAATTGTTGTTGGCGGGTATAATAGTTCCAACACATCTCATATTGTAGAACTTTGCGAAAAGCGATTCCCAACTTACTTTATTTCTTCTGAAAAAGAAGTGTGTTCAAAAAACATAATCAATCATTTTGATTTTCATTCACAATCTCATCTCTCAACAGAAAATTATCTGCCTGACAAACATCCCTTGAAAATTATTTTAACCAGCGGTGCTTCATGTCCTGATGCTATAGTGGAGCGGGTGATGATGAGAATCCTTTCCTTCTTCATCAATGTAAAAAGTACAAAAGTTGTGATGGAAGAAGTGTTGGCGGGAAATTATACTGATGCTGAACTAAAATAGAAAAGTTATTAACAATGCTATGTTGAAAAGAAAATAATTTTCAATAAAAAGGTGGTGTATGAAATAAGTGTATTTTTGCGGCATGATAACTATAACTATTCATTGCCGCTATTGCGATAGCGTAAATTTAGTTCGTAATGGAAAATCCATATCGGGCAAAGATCGCTGCAGATGCAGGGATTGTAAAAAAACTTTTCAAATGGAATACCAATATAAAGCATGTTGTAAAGGTGTTCGGGAACAGATAAAGGAAATGAGTATGAACGGTAGTGGGATACGAGATACGGGCAGAGTATTAGGAATAGATAAGAACACCGTTGTAAACACACTAAAAAAAACGAAATTAGTTTCGTTAATCACAAGGCGATAGATAGCTTAGAAGTAGAACAGTTAAGGAAATTAGAGGTAGATATTTGTATACAAGCGGAGTTAGATG
>JAZDJJ010000128.1:0-2286 GCA_043804035.1 Bacteroidota bacterium | reverse complement strand
AGATGATTTACTCCCTCATAAAATTTATTGCCAAGAGTGCGTGTAAATGTTGTTGTAAGTGTTGTTGTGAGAGAGCCAAGCATTTCGGTTTTTGTATTTTCTGTTCCGAGATGCGAACTGCCGTAAATATGTTTTTCTGTCTGCAAAAAACTTGCTTTACCGCCGATGTTTTCTCTTTTGTAAATGCTCATAATGACATTGCAAATATAAATTTTTAATTGACACACAGATAAATAAAAAACCAAAAAGTTTTTTAGGAGAAACGGTAAAAATAAAAATTACAAGAAGTGTAAAATAATTTGTGTGGCTTTGCCACTCTTTTTTTCGCCCCCTTTTTTTGCTCTACGAAGCAGAGCGGGAATGAAAAACAAAAACCTCAAATTTCGGGACTTGCATTTATTCTATTTCGTAAGTTTTTGTTATTTTCTTGCTGACTTCATTTTTGTATCTAACGTCTGCAACTGACTTTTTTAATTCACTTGTTTCATCGTAAAAAAACTCTCTAACAAATATGCCGTCAGAAAAATAATAAGTTTCTTTCATTAAATGTCCGTCCTTGATTTGTAGGTTAAAACTTATCAAAGATTGATTGTAAAAGTATAATTGAAAAATGTCGTATGGTAGATTGAACTTGGCGTTTATATCGGAACAACTTATCTCAATTATTTCTTTATTCTTTGTCGTTTTTGCTAATGATGATACAATTCCACCATTGGGTAATACTGATTGTTGAATACCACAAACATTACTAACAACATCTTCCATTAAAAAACGGTATTTCATTGGCAACAGATTATCGCAAGAACTGTCTATACCGTATGCCTGTAAATAATAATCGCCAACGGTTAATAATTCATTGGCTTCATATTTTCTCTCAACAAAACTGTACGCTTTGGCAGAAACCAAATTACCTTTCTCATCGTAGCCCAACACTATTGAGTCGTTGGGCTGTTTAGTTTCTATATCATAAGTAACAATGCGAGTTGTGTTGTTATTATCAACATATCTTTTCTCTAACAAATTTCCGTCTTGCTTTATTACATACACCTTTTGCAATGTGTTTAAACTACTCATTTGACAAGCAAGCAAAAAAGGTATAAGTATTAGGTATCTCATTTTGTTTTCCAAAAGATTGTAAATCCATATTGGGCGGTTGATGAAAGCCTTGTTTTTCCTTTATTCGTCATACCTCCGTAATTGTGCATTGCAGCTTTGTTTTGAGGAACAGTAAATTTACCTGCTCCAAATTTATTATCAACTGCGGACTTCCAAGAGTTGTAATGATTATCGCTCATACTCCAACCCATAGTGTTCATCTTATACATAAACTTGCCATTAGACGCTTTGTCCATATTAGCTTTTGGTATCATTGCTTGTTCTGCTCCGTCCCATTGGTCTGCTCCGTTGCTATAATCAAATCCGCCTGTTAATGCATTTATCATTGCCGCATTAGATAGTTGCATTGCACTTGTTTGTTTATTTATCAGGGTGTTTGAGTATTCTGCTGCCTTATCCGAGTTTGCTCCAAAAGCTATTTTATTTCTTTGATGAACACTTGCAATTGCAAACATTTCCTCTTTACTTTCAATGCCATAGGCAACTGAACTTTCACCATAAACGGTAGCCGCTTGTTTTTGGAACTCTGAATGTGTTACGGAAAGTTTATTTGCATTTAAAAACTCTGTGTTGAATTTTCCTGTTCCTTTATCATCTTCACCCAATATCTCAACCTGCTTTGTTCCATCAGCCGAATAAGCCAAATCATCTTTTTTGTTATCGCTTCCTAAATGCTTACCTTTTTTATCGTAGTAATCTCCTTCGCCATTATAATCTAATTGAGCAATTGGAGAGTTACCATAATAAGCATAAGGGCTTTGCCAAGGATATTCAGATTCTCTTGTGTCTGTTCGCCAATTCAATCTTCCCAATCTTGTATCTACACCTCGTTCACCTAAATCTACATAGTTCCCTTCACCGTAAATCTCATTCACCTTTTCACCTCCGCCGAAGCCAAAACGATATTTTCCTGCATTGAAACTTCTATCCGGCATAATCATTCCAAAAGGATAATAGTCGGTTGAAGAAATCACATTTGCGCGATAGTAATCAACCTGCCCATCTTTATCGTCATCGGTGGGAATTTTTTTGTCGGATACAACTGCAAGAACATTTCCAAGATGATTTACTCCCTCATAAAATTTATTGCCAAGAGTGCGTGTAAATGTAGTGGTTAACGGTGGAGCTCCTATGAGTTCTACCTTAGTTTTGTCTATACCTATTTTTGAA
>JAZDJJ010000127.1:0-9198 GCA_043804035.1 Bacteroidota bacterium | reverse complement strand
CTACCCATTCAAGATAGGTCAAAGTAGAATTACCAGTTTTTTTGAACCCGACAATAACAGTGTCAACACTCGCACTTTCAAAAACATTTGCATAGTTCTGTAAAACATGAATGTCTCCAGTGTCTGACAACAGAAATTTTCTTAAATCGGAATTTGTATTTAATGTCAACCAATTATTCGGTGTTATAAAAAATAAGCAACCTGATTTTTCTCTCAGAAGCTTGTAACCTCTTTCAATAAATAAGATGTATAAATTAATTTTGAATTGAATTAATGAGTATAATGCTTTGTAAGTTGCTTTTTCTTCTACTGAAAGAGTTTCTCTTGAAAAAACATAAGGTGGGTTTCCAATCACAACATCAAATCCATCTTTCAAACCAAACATCCATTCCATATCAAAGAAAGTTGCTGAAGCATTTTGGTCGTAAGGATTCCATGCAGCAACTTTCTTGGCGGTTGCAGGTTGCAGGTCGTGGTTGTTTATTAATAAATCTGCAAGTTCATCTCTCAATTGCTTGTCTTTTATTCTACAATTTTCTTTTCGCTTTGGTGTTCGTGCTTCAAAGTATTCGTGTCTTATTTTTTTCAGTTGTTCTTTCTTCTTATCTATTTCTGGATTTGTAAACAAGTTTGCATTTTCTTTTTCCAATTCAATCAAAGTATTTGCAGCAACAAATTTTGTTTCAAGGTTTGGCAATGGTCTTACTCCAAGATTTTCTTTCTTCGGATTTGTTCTTTGTTCAACAATAAGTGAAATGAAAAAACGAAGTTTTGAAATCTGAACGGCAATAGGTTGTATGTCCACTCCGTAAATACAATTCTCAATTAGATATAATTTTCTCCCGTAATCCAGTTCGTTATTTTCAAATGCTTCTTCAATTGTTTCTGTTGCTGCTTCACGGCTTGGTGCATCATCAATGCTGTGTGCTTTATCAAGTTGCCGTTGCTTCCACAATTCATTTTTCGGGTCAAGTTTATGTAGCGTATGCACCAACTTGTGCAAGATTCCCATAGGGAACGCACCGCTTCCGCAAGCAGGGTCAATAATTTTTATTGTGTCAATTGCATGAATGAGTTTTTCTTTTTCAGTAATTGAAAACTGCACTTCGCTTTCAGAATAAGAAAGTAAATCACGAAGTTTTGTTTCTGTCTTTTCGTTGTCGTTCAATTGCTGTTTCAAATAAGCAATCAAACTTTCATCAACCATGTAGTTCACGATTTCACGGGGAGTGTAAAAACTTCCTGTTTGTTTTCGTGCTGTGGTTTGTGTTTCAGGATTGTAGTTTGCTAAAAGATTTTCAAAAACCTTTCCTAAGAGTTCGGGGTCAAGTGCAACTTCTTCTTCAATGGGTGTATTCTCTGCAATGGTGAATTTGTAACTGCTTAGAATATCAAACAAGCCACGAACTTTTTCTTTGCTTTTTTTCGGTGTTCCGTAAACTTCACTTAGGTCAATTATTTTTTCTTTTGCTGAAAAGAAAATTTCATCCGGCACTTTCAAAACATTATCATCTCTGTCGCTGAAACCATCAATTCTGATTTTATCTTTTTGGTTATTCGGCTTTTCAATCTCCGCATCCAAACATTCAAACAAACCTCCATTAAGAAAAGGAATGTTGGCAAAATATTTTTCCAAAGTTTCTTTTGGTTTTACAAATTCATCTTCATAGCGGAAAACATTATGAATGAAATGATGTCCATCTCTTTGCTTTTCATCTTTGCTTTTTATTCTGAACCTACGGTTTCCCATTTCCGTATTCAGCGTTGCGAAAAATAAATTTTGAAGAATGGCTTTGTAGTATGTGCTTTTGTTCTTGTCGGAATATTTCAGAAGTGGTTTCAGTTTCTTTTCTTCAAACAAATCATCAGGCACTAAATTTTTTTCTTTCAGAAACCAAACAAACATCAGTCGTGTAATCAAACGGATTACTCCTGTTGCATTGCGAAGGTCTTTGTCTTTTTCAGCATAATCAGGAAACACAACTTTTTGTGTTGCCCAGAAATACCAGTTCGCCAACTCGTTAAAAAATTTCTTGTTGAGTTCTTTTGTATCAAGAGTTAGTTGCCATGCGTTGTGCAACTCAACAAAGTTTGTGAATTGATGTTTTGTTTTCAGTTCGTTAAACGAAAGGTCAAACATTATTTCAATGTGTGCTCTGTGTGGCTCTGCAATGTTGATGTCTTTTATCTGTGTTACTTTCTCCAACACATCTTTGCTTTCGTCTTTCTTGTGCAACCTGCGGTTGATAACAGATAATGTAAGTGTGTTGCCGTGCTTGAACAGAATCATTGCAGGCATTGGGAACAAGCGGTTCACTTCACGGGTAATGAGTGAAAGTTCTGTTCGGCTGTATTGCTCTTTGCTTAGTTCAATAGCAAAGAATAAATAGGTTTCAATTACGGTGCTGTCAACTTTCTTTGTGTCAAATAAAGAAGTTTGTTTCAGCACTTCTTCTTTTGATAACTGAAAAAGCAAGTCAACATATTTCCATTCGCTTGCTTTCGCTTTTGTTTTGTCAAACTTCTTTCCGTCAATATAAGTTTCTTGAAATTCTTTGAAAGTTGGGTTGAGCAAAGGAGATTGGCGTTCCGTTACATAATCTAATGTTTGAAAAAACTTCAAAGCATTTGCAGTGAAGTTTCCACTGGCAAATGCTTTAAGCGAATCTTTTATTTCAGATTTAATTTCTTCTGTTGTCATTCAATTATTTCTTCTTGCTTTTAGTTTTTGCATCCTTCAACATCTTCTTCTCATCACTTTCCAATTTGCGCTGCAGTTTTTTTACATCTTCTGATGATGGAAGGGTTTCAGGAATAATTCCTCTATTGGTTAACATTTTGCGCACAGCAAGGTTATTGTCAATATGTTCTTTCTCTATAGGATTTTGCCCTTTCAAATTTTTGCTTTGTACATTTACACTTGTCATTTCAGCCGCAAGGTCTTTAGCTTTAATACTTACAGTTGGCAAAAAATCTGCAACAGGACGATTATCCGGCATTCCCAATTTTTTCTTCAGTTGTATAGTGGAAAGCCGAAACAATGCCTGGTCGCCTTTGGAACGAATGATGGCAAATCCCTGACTATCCACACCTCTTTCATACAAAATACCGGAAAGTTGTTTTTCAGTTCGGCTTAATTTTTCTCTCGCCTTAACCCGCTCAAACTCCAGCAATCTTTTTTCTACTAACTCAGCCCTGCGGGTTTGTACGGCAAAATAGTTTTGAGCAAAAGATATTTCTTCTTTTCTGCTGTCGCCATTCTGTGCTATTAAATAATAGGCATATCGTGTTAATAGTATTTCATCAATTTCATGCTGAGCACCTTTTCCGGCTTCTATCATCTTCCTGACATCAGGAAAGTGATCCGAAACATTCTCTCCTGCATTCCTACAGGATTCTTTTGCCTTATCAATAACCTTTACAAAGTTTTCCCATTTACTATATCCAAGCAAGGTTTGTAATTCTCTGGCGCTCCAACATTCCACATCATTCAAGATGTAACTTGCCTGTTCAAATTTTTCAAAGAGTTGTTGTATGAATTCTTTTTTCATTTTAACAAATTTATTTAATCACCAACCAAGTGACAAGTTCAAAATTATTCATGTCGTCTGCTTGTTTTGATTTAGGAATAAGCAAAGCTCCTCTGTCGCCATTGGTTAATTTTTGTGTGCTGCGTTTTTTGAAAACATGAATCACTTCATCAACTGCTTGTTTCAAAAGGTCGGTGTATTGTTTCATGTTTTTTCCGTTGTTGGTTTCGGTGTTGAACAAATCGCATAGCATTTCATACGCTTGCGTTTTGCCCGAACATAAGAGGCGATACACTTCTATAATTTGTTTTGCATTGGTGTAATTAAAACGGACTTGTCCGTTTTCATAAATGTAAACCAAGAAATACGGTTGCAGCGGATTCACTTCTTCGTTGCCTTCGGTGTCGCCTTTTTGTTTTAAGCAATATACAACCCCTGGTTGAATAATATCTTTTTCCGTTTGCTGAAATTTATTCAAGTCCAACTCTTGTGTATGTTTGCCTGATGGCGAAGGCACAACTGCATACAAACCGAAAGGTGCATTCTGAATTTTCTTTTTCATGCTTTCGTTGTCAAGAAAATTCTGTAACTCAATTCTGAAATCATCCAAAGTAAAATCGGTAAGCGAAATACTTTCATTCATATCTTCCAAGTCCAACACTTCCTTTTGCAATCTTTTCAACTGTTGGTTTCTGTATTTCAAATCTTCTCCAATCAGTTCTTCAATTTGGTCGGTTGCCAAAACATTATCGTCTGCTGTTGCTGTTACATCTACCAAAGCCATTCGTGCTTCCACTCTTGCTTTCAGATTTATGTAAGCATCCAAATCTTGGGTAGGCCAAAAATTTATGAGTTGAATTTTTTCGTTCTTGCTTCCCAAACGGTCTATCCGTCCGAAACGCTGAATGATGCGAACCGGATTCCAGTGAATATCGTAGTTGACTAAGCAATCGCAATCTTGCAAGTTTTGTCCTTCGCTGATGCAATCAGTAGCAATCAAAATATCAATGCTTCCTTCCTGTGGCATTGATTTCATTTTGTCACGCTGCTTTGCAATGGGTGAGAAGTTGGTAAGGATGTTTGAATACTCTGCTTTGCCAAAACTTGTTTTGCTCTGCGAACCAATTACCAATGCAATGTTCAATTTCAAATCATCATGCACCCAATTTTTCAATTCATCAAACAAATAATTTGCGGTGTCAGCAAATGCTGTGAACACAATTATTTTTTTGTTGCTGGCATTGAGAGAACGAAACCCGTTTTCAGATTCTACTCCGTGTTTGTTGGCTTTATTTTCAATCAATTTTTTCAGCAGTTTTAATTTTGCATCTCTGTCAGGTGTTACTGCAACTGCGTTGTTGTATAAATCAACCAATGCTTCTTTGTCTTTTCGCAAATCGTCTAACCAATCTTCCAACTCCAAATCTGCTAAATCAAATTTCAGTTTCTTTCCTACTTGCCATTGCTCGTTATCGTCTCCGTTTTCTTCCAACTCATCTTCTTCGGGTTGCAAATTTTCTAAATCCTCTTGCTGTGATTTCTGTTTTGATTTCAGAAACTCTTTGATTTTGATTTCTAACTTTTCAATTTTCTGAATGGTTCTGTCCATTGAAATTTCAAATGATTCAATTGAACTTTCTAATCGTTTCAGAAAATTCATTTTCATCATTCCGATAAGGAAATGCTCACGGTCACTTTGCTTGAATCCTAAAACGCTTGTGGTTGCTGCCAAATCCTCATACTTTGTTTTCATATCCTCTTTGATGTAAGCCGAAGGATTGAACACTGAAAGTTTGTATTGAAGAATTTTTTTGTTGAGAGCATCGTAAGTAAAAAAGCGGTCTTTCAAATCAATGGTCGGATAAATTGAAATTGGTTTCAATCTCTCTGGAAATTTTCCAACTTCTTTTTCAGCGTTATAAAAATTGATGATGTGCTTTCTGCTTCTTGCAATAGTCATTTCGTCAAGCAACTTGAAGAAAGAAGAATCTAATTTTTCAATCAATTGCTTTACTGTTCTGTTCGGATTCTTTTTGTTGTCAGCCCAATTTGTAAAATTGGTTTGAGCATTTTTCAAAGAGAGTGCAATGTCTTTGATGCCTGTGGTTTCAAACAGCGCATCGTTTTTTCCTTCGGTGATTATTGAAATTTGATTTCTTAAATCACGAAGGTTGTTGTTCACTGGTGTTGCTGAAAGCAACAGCACTTTTGTTTTTACTCCACTCTTGATAATTTTTTCCATCAGCCACTTGGCACGATTCATTTTTATTTCTCCGTTGTCTTTCAGTTTGTCCATCGGATTGCCTCTGAAGTTGTGGCTTTCGTCAATCACTACCAAACCGTAATTACCCCACTTCACTGTTTCTAAATTGATGTCGCCTGAATAACCGTTGGCTCTACCAAGGTCGGTGTGGCAAAGAATATCATAAGCGAACCTGTCTCCAATTAAAATATTTCTGTCGTCATTCTGTTTCCAAATGCTCCAGTTTTCTTTCAGCTTTTTCGGACACAAAACCAAAACTCTTTCATTGAAGAGTTCAAAATATTTTATGACAGCAAGTGCTTCAAAAGTTTTTCCTAAACCCACACTATCGGCAATGATGCAACCATTGTGTTTTAGAATTTTGTTGATTGCTCCTTTCACTCCGTCTTGCTGAAAGATGTAAAGCATTTTGTAAATCTCACTCTCAAAAAATCCTGTTTGTCTTGTTAGTAGTCCGCCTTTCTCTTGTTCTTCAAGAAATTTTTCAAAGAGGTGGTAAAGCGTTTTGAAGTAAATAAATTCGGGTTCGTTCTCTACATAAAGTTGTTCAAGATATTTAAGCACTTGTGCTTTTACATCTTCAACAATTCCTGTTTCATCATTCCACAATTCATTGAACCATTGTTTAAGGTCCGCTCTGTCGCGGTCATTGTCAACCAACATATTCAATTCAATGTTTGGGCTTCCGCCAAGTCCAAGTCCGTTCACTGTAAAGTTTGAACTTCCCGAAACTGCTTTCTCAACTTCGCTTTGCTGTGTGATGTGATACATTTTTCCGTGCAGAAAATTTGGTTTCACCATTGACTTGATTTGAACTTTCTTT
Source organism: Bacteroidota bacterium (assembly GCA_043804035.1). GTDB lineage: Bacteria > Bacteroidota > Bacteroidia > Palsa-948 > Palsa-948 > JAZDJJ01. The sequence continues at coordinate 2,582 of JAZDJJ010000127.1, read as the reverse complement.
TCAATCCAGTCGGAACATTCTCTTGCAACTGCTTTTTGTGTCAGTCGGTTTTCGGTTGGAATTACAATTTTGTCGTCTTCAATTTTGAAGTCCCGCTTGTTGGTCTTTGTCGGGTCAAGTGATTTTATAAATGTCGGTTCACCGAAAAGAAATTTCATCTCTTTGATGTTGTTGAGTTGGTCTTTGAGATGGTTGTAAGCGTAAATAGTGAAGTAAGCCGAAACGATTGACAAGTCGGAGTCCGCTTTGATATTGTCTTTCAGGAACTGCCCAACCGAACCTCTGTCACGGTTGTCACGGATTGAAGATAAATTTATACTTGTCAATGTTTTTTCCATCTGTTTTTGTTAAATAAATTAGATTTTAAAAGTAATTAAAAATATGAATTTGTCCTCTGCATTTGACAAAACGTTTTTATTTTACTGCTTTTGTCGGACAACAGTGTAAAAATAATTTTTTTACACATTTAACTTTACTGTTTTTCTTTAACTGACATTCTTATCATCCTTACATTCCTGAAGCAATTGAAAAATAGTTTTTTTAAAAATCGGATGAACAAAGTCGCCATCAATTTCGGCAAGCGGCACGAGAGCAAATCTGCGCTCATGTAAAAACGGATGTGGAACAATTAACGATTTGGTGTTGATGATAACATCATTATAGAAAAGAATGTCAATATCAATATTACGTGGCTGCCATTTATCTTTTTGTCGCTTCCTGCCAAAATCTTTTTCAATGTTCAGTATTTCATCAAGAAGTTTTTTAGAACCGAGAGAAGTTTTGATACACAATACCTGATTCAGAAATTTTTCCTGCTGATTGTTACCCCATGGTTCTGTTTCGTAAAGTGATGAACTAATCGTAACAATTCCAATTCTTTTTTTTATTTCAGCAGAGGCAAGTAATAAAAACTTTTCCCGCTTGCCAATATTGCTACCGAGCAGGAGATATGCTTTGTTCATAATATATAAACATAACTATCATGTCTCACAAGATTGTTCTGAATTTAGTTGACAGTAATTGATTTTACTTTTAAATTTTTACCTTGTATTATTTCCGGATAAATGTTTCCGCAATTGCTACATTGAGAAATAAAATCATGAACAGGAAAAATATTGCCACATGAAGAACAGCGAGCTTTTCCCGGAATTATATTGATGATAATTTTTGTATCCTGTAAAAAAGTGTTTTTGACAAGTATTTCAAGAGCAAATTCTAATGCTGTTTTTTCAATACCCGAAACTTCTCCAATATCAATAATAATTTCAGTAACCTTTTTTGCATGATACTTGCTTGCATGAGATTTAACAATATCAACGATATTTTGAGATATAGATAATTCGTGCATTTTAACAAATTCTTGGTAACTGTTCGCCTGTTAGCATATCAATAATTCGTTTGCTTCCAATACTTGTTTCTAAAATTACTTTTTTATGATGCTCATCAGTAATTTCTCCTATGATTGCAGCGTTTTTGCCATATTGATGTTGTTGTATAATATGTAGAATTTTTTTGGCTTCACGTTTGTCAACAACAAGTACAACCTTTCCTTCGTTTGCCATATACAAAGGATCAAAACCGAAAATTTCGCAGAGACCTTTCACGCTTTCCTGCACAGGAATATTATCTTCATTTATAGAAATTCCAGTATTAGTATTTTCCGCAAGTTCGCATAGTACTGTGGATAATCCTCCACGTGTGGCATCACGCATAAAATGTACGCTATCAGTATCTTTCAGCACATCAGCAATAAGCCCGTTCAACGAAGCACAATCCGACAAAACAGACGAAGTGTATTCAATAGAGTTTCTGGCGCAAAGTATTGCAGTTGCATGGTCGCCAATAGTTCCATTGACAATGATGACATCTCCATATTTAATATTCTTTCCTGTGCTGATATGTCTGTGCTTTTCATTTAGTATTCCAATGCCTGTTGTATTGATAAATATTTTATCACATTTACCTTTATCCACTACTTTGGTATCTCCCGTAACAATTATCACTCCTGCTTTTTGTGATTCTTCTGCCATAGAATTGACAATTGTTTCTAAATCTGAAAAAGGGAATCCCTCTTCTATAATAAATCCACAACTCAAATATAATGGTTTGGCGCCTGAAACAGAAAGGTCATTAACAGTTCCGCACACCGCTAATTTTCCGATATCTCCTCCGGGAAAAAAGATGGGAGACACCACATACGAATCGGTAGTGTATGCTATCAAATTACTATCAATATCCAACAAAGCAGAATCAGTGGCTTTTTCTAATATTTCATTTTTAAAATACCGAAAGAAAAGATTGTTAATCAGATTGCGGGTTAATTTTCCGCCTGCACCGTGATTTAAAAGGATATTTTTAGTCATAAATAAAATTAGGACTTACATAGTTGTAAAGAAATACGAAAAAATATTAGTGAAACTTATAGGAGTTAATCGTAAATCGTTATTGGTTAATGGTTGGGTTTGTTATTTTGTTTTTTATGCAATTACCTGCGGGTATAAAGACATTACATTTTCTAATGTCTATATTTATAATATGCTTGACATGTTCCTTCGCTGCTTACCATACATGCACCAATAGGT
>JAZDJJ010000126.1:0-11070 GCA_043804035.1 Bacteroidota bacterium | reverse complement strand
GCGAAATGCGAAATGCGAAATGTAAAATGTAAAATGCGAAATGTAAAATGCAAAATGTAAAATGTGAAATGTAAAATGCGAAATGCGAAATGCGAAATGTAAAATGTAAAATGCGAAATGCGAAATGCTAAATGCGAAATGTAAAATGTAAAATGTAAAATGCGAAATGTAAAATGCGAAATGCGAAATGTAAAATGCTAAATGTGAAATGTGAAATGCGAAATGTAAAATGTAAAATGTAAAATGCTAAATGCTAAATGCTAAATGCGAAATGTAAAATGTGAAATGCAAAATGCGAAATGTAAAATGTAAAATGTAAAATGTAAAATGTAAAATGCAAAATGTAAAATGTAAAACAAAAAATGAAGAATGGATAAAAAATACGATCTTGAAGAGCGTCTGATACGTTTTGCTATAAAAATGCTTGAAGTATCCGAAATATTGCCTAAAACCAAGGCGGGCAACCACATCGCAGGTCAATTGGTCAGGTGCGGCACTTCACCTGCATTTAATTATGGTGAAGCGCAAGCGGCAGAATCCTCTAATGACTTTATTCACAAGATGGGAATAGTACTTAAAGAATTACGTGAAACAGGGATATGTCTTAAAATTATAATTTACAAACCATTAATAAAACCCCCGGATCAGGTAATGCCTGATTTAAAAGAGTGCAAAGAGTTAATAGCCATATTTACTAAAAGTGTTAAAACAGCCAAAAACAATAATAATGAGAAAAAATAATTTACCATTAAGCGGATAAAACTTTTACATTTTACATTTAGAATTTTTAATTTTTAATTTTGTTTTTCCCTGAAAGAATTTATAGAAGAAATGAAAGTGATCACCTAAATGGTTAAAATCAGCAACATAGAACTTGGCGACTTTCCAATTCTTCTCGCACCTATGGAAGATGTGAGTGATCCGCCATTTCGTTTTGTATGCAAACAAAACGGAGCCGATATGATGTACACAGAATTTATTTCTTCCGAAGGAATTATTCGTCAGGCGGCAAAGAGCAAAAAGAAACTTGACATTTTTGAATATGAACGTCCTATCGGCATACAAATTTTTGGCAGAGATATTGATTCTATGTGCAAAGCTGCCATCATTGCTGAGCAAGCGAAACCCGATGTCGTTGATATTAATTTTGGATGTCCTGTAAAATCTGTGGCTTGTTCCAAAAAAATGGATTTACATAAAGGCGCTGGAGCGGCACTTCTGCGGGATATTCCAATGATGGTGAAGATAACGGAAGAAATTGTGAAGCATGTAAAAATTCCCGTAACTGTAAAAACACGTCTTGGATGGGATGATAATACAAAAAATGTGGAGGAAGTTGCAGAACGATTACAAGATGTTGGCATACAGGCACTCACAATTCATGGCAGAACCCGTATGCAGATGTACAAAGGCAATGCTGATTGGACTTTGATAGGGAAAATTAAAAACAATCCTCGCATCATCATTCCCATCTTTGGAAACGGTGATGTGAATTCTCCGCAGCGAGCAAAAGAAATGAAAGATAAATATGGAGTGGATGGAATAATGATAGGCAGGGCGAGCGTCGGGAATCCATGGATATTCAGAGAAGTAAAACATTTTTTAAAAACCGGTGAACCTCTTCCTTTTCCAACAGTAGAAGAACGTGTGAAAGTATGCAAAATCCATCTTGAAAAATCTATTCAGTGGAAAGGAGAACGAATTGGAATACTTGAAATGCGAAAACATTATTCTAATTATTTCAAAGCATTTCCAAATTTTAAAAATACGAGAATAAAATTAGTAACTTCCGAATCGGTTCAGGAGATTTTTCAAATAATAAATGAATGTGGAATTTAAAGGGCAGTTCCAAAAATCCGACTTGTCATTACGACTGTGAGGTGTTGCTCTGAGCATTGAGATTGGTAATTGATCTTTGCCGAAAATTGCCGAACTAAACAAATTAACTCTGACATTTATGGCGGAAAAGAAACAAAATGATAACACGGGCTTCAGCCCTAATAAAAAGCAATAAATCTTGTAGTGAGATGGTTATTGAGCTTGCCGAAATATTGCCGAACTAAACGATTATACCAATTGAAAGTTGTGGCTAAAGCCGTTAGATACCTGTCTGCGTCTGCCTGTGCGACCACGCAGACAGGTGACGCACAGGCAGATTGGATCCCATTATTACAAAACAATGAACCAATGAACCAATGTAACAATGCAACAGTTCAGACAATTTTTATTTCTCGCAAAGACGCAGAGACGCAAAGATACAAATCAAAAGATTATAGTTTAATGTTCAATAGTCAATAGTTCGGCAAGATCAATGCCCATTAACCATAAAAAGTTAATAGAAAAATTGTTAATCGTTAATAGGAAATACCATTAACCATAGGACTTACGCACTTTGTATATTTCTCGCAGATTTGATAAACGCAAAGTATTTTCGTATTTCTTGGCGACTTTGCGTCTTGGCGAGATAATTACTGATGAACCACCTCACATTTCTATTTTCTATTTTCTATTGGGTTACCTGCTGATATGAAGAAGTTACAATTTGCTTTGATTTATTTTAACGATATAAAAAAATTTGAATTTATTGTAATTCAAACTTGAATTTGGCTTACATTTATTTTTAATTTTCAAAATAAAAAAGAATGAAATTCAACAAAGTATCCCCACAGATTTTTTCCATATTTCAAAAGATAGCAGGAAATGAATTTGTGATTTCTGATGCCGAGTCCCTTCTAAAATATTCTCACGACGAAACCGAAGATTTAAAATTCCTTCCCGAAGTTGTCATCAAGCCAAACACTGCGGAACAAGTTTCTGAAATTCTAAAAATCTGTAATAAAGAAATAATTCCTATTACTCCGCGTGGAGGAGGAACCGGATTGAGTGGTGGAGCACTTCCTGTTTTTGGCGGAGTGATTCTTTCAATGGAACGTTTCAATAAAATTTTAGAGATTGACGAAAGAAATCTTCAGGCAACCGTTGAGCCGGGAGTTATCACACAGATTTTTCAGGAAGCCGTAATTGAAAAAGGATTGTTTTATCCTCCCGATCCTTCCAGCCGTGGAAGTTGTTTTCTCGGAGGCAATCTTGCCGAAAGTGCAGGAGGTCCGCGTGCAGTAAAATACGGTGTAACAAAAGATTATGTTTTGAATATTGAAATGGTTTTGCCAACAGGAGAAATTATCTGGACTGGTGCGAATGTTTTAAAAAATTCCACAGGATATAATCTTACTCAACTGATTATTGGCAGTGAAGGAACACTCGGTATTATCACGAAAATTGTTTTCAAACTTCTTCCGTATTCACAAAAAAATATATTGATGCTGACTCCGTTTTTCTCTGCTGAAAAAGCATGCGAAGCAGTATCAGCAGTATTTCGTGCAGGAGTAATTCCATCTGCTATGGAATTTATGGAACGCGATGCAATTGACTGGGCAATAAAATATTCTGATTCTCCCGTAGAACAGGTTTTTAATCTCTCATCATCAAAACAAATTTCTAATCTGGCTTATTTGTTTATTGAAGTGGATGGTAATGATTTGGATGTGCTCATGAAAGAAGCAGAAAAGATTTCGGAAGTAATGATGCAGTATGAATGCGGTGAAATACTTTTTGCCGATACCGAAGAAGAAAAAAATAATTTATGGAAGATAAGAAGAAGCATTGGCGAAGCAGTGAAAACACATTCCATTTACAAAGAAGAAGATACAGTTGTTCCGCGAGCCGAATTACCAAAACTTTTGACTGGCGTGAAAGCGATAGGAAAAAAATACAATTTTAAATCTGTTTGTTACGGACATGCAGGTGATGGAAATCTACATGTAAATATTATCAAAGGAGAAATGAGTGATGAAAAATGGAACAACGAAATTCCAAAAGCCATTCGTGAAATATTTATTCTCTGCAAAGAACTGAAAGGAACTTTTTCAGGCGAACACGGAATCGGATGGGTGCAGAAAAATTATATAGATATTGTTTTTCATCCCAAAGTTATTGAACTTCAAAAAGAGATTAAAAAAATTTTTGATCCAAACGGAATTATGAATCCCGGAAAAATGTTTATACAGGCATAATAGTTTTTATCTGTTGCCAATATATTCTCTCCACCGTTTTATAACAAACTGTATATCGTCAGGAAGATTTGATTCAAACTGAAGCAACTTTTTTGTGGAAGGATGAACAAATGAAAGTGATTTTGCATGAAGTGCCTGCCTCTGACAAATGTTAAAGCATTCATCAATAAAAAATTTATACTTCGCCGCTGTAGTTCCCTTTAGAATTTTATTTCCTCCATAATCCTTATCTCCAAAAACTGTATGTCCGATATGTTTCATGTGAACACGTATCTGATGAGTTCTCCCGGTTTCAAGCACACATTCAATCAACGTAACATATCCGAACCGCTCCAATACTTTGTAATGCGTAACAGCATGCTTGCCGTGATTTCCTTCGGGAAACACAGCCATCTTTTTTCTGTCGCTCAAACTTCTTCCGATATTTCCTGTAATAGTTTCAGAATCTTTTTTTATATCTCCCCAGACAAGCGCACAATATTTTCTGGAAATTTTTCTGTCAAACATATCTTTTGCTAATCGTGCTGTCGCTAATTCATTCTTTGCAACAATCATCAGTCCCGAAGTTTCTTTATCTAAACGATGCACAAGCCCCGGTCTCACAGAATTTTCATCATCCAGGTTTACTTTCAATGAAGCATCTTTCCCATTTAAATAAAATAATAAAGCATTCACAAGTGTTCCCGAATAATTTCCATAAGTAGGATGAACAACCATTCCTGCTTTTTTATTTATCACAAGCAAATCATCATCTTCATAAACAATATCTATGGGAATATTTTCCGGCAGAAGTTCTATTTCCAGTGGAGGATAGGCGAGAACAATCGTGATTATATCTTCGGGTTTTACTTTGTAACTCGATTTAACAGTTTTTCCGTTCACTAAAATACTTCCCACTTCAGCGGCACATTGAATTCTTGTTCTTGTAGAGTTAGATATGTAAGAGAAAAGATATTTATCAATACGAATTGGTTTTTGTTTTTTGTCAACAACAAATTTATGATGCTCAAATAATTCTTGTTCTTTCTTTTCTTCGTGCATAGTATTTTTGTAAAATATTGGTACCTGTTCGGGTTGTCTTTGCATAATTTTAAATCTACGCCCTGAAAGGGCATTATATCATAACACAGGGCATCGCCCTGTGAGAGAAAATCTATACAGCATTACGCCCTGAAAGGGCATAATACTTTCCTTTAATCCCATACATAACGCTCATCATTATCCTCTAAACTTTTGTGAGTGATTAAGCCATAGTTATTTTGCCCTTTCAGGGCGATGCCATTATGTTAGTTCTCACAGGGCGATGCCCTGTGTTAGTTTTATTCCGCCCTTTCAGGGCGAATTTAATTCTCATATGGCGATAATGCCATATATTAGTTTATTCCCTTGTCAATCATATCTACCCGAACAGTAACAAATATTGATAATATTTTTTTAACCTTGTTTGATTCTAAATTGTGCAGGTTAGAAAAGGAAGTAATGTGAAGTGAGCGGAAGACGGGGGTCGAACCCGCGACATCTACCTTGGCAAGGTAGTGCTCTACCAACTGAGCTACTTCCGCTTGTTTGAATTGCAAAAGTAAAAAAAAATTCAAGTGCTTTTTTTTCACAAGGCATTTATTTTATATCTTCGTTTTTTTATTCAAAGAGAAATATTATGAATGAACACCTGACTATTCTTGCCTCCATTTCTCCTATTGACGGCAGATACCGCACTCAGACAAAAGAATTGCCGGCTTTTTTTTCGGAAGAAGCATTGATGAAGTACCGCATATATATTGAAGTGGAATATTTTATTGCTCTTTGTGAATTGCCTTTGCCTCAATTGTCAGATTTCGATAAAAAGAATTTTGCAAAACTCCGTAGTATTTATTCCGGATTTTCTGCCGAGAATGTTTTTAAAATAAAAAAGATAGAAGCAACAACCAATCACGATGTGAAAGCTGTTGAATATTTTTTGAAAGAAAAATTTGACGCACTGAAATTATCTAACTACAGAGAGTTTATTCACTTCGGACTTACCTCTCAGGATATCAATAACACTGCTACACCACTTCTTTTTAAAGATGCTGTGAATAAAATTTACATTCCGTATCTTGATAAAATAATTTCAAAACTAAATAGAGTAGGGGAGCAGTGGAAAAATATTCCTATGCTGGCACGCACTCACGGACAGCCCGCTTCTCCAACAAAACTCGGAAAAGAAATTTTGGTTTTTGTTGAACGATTACAGATACAGAAAAAACTTTTTCTGCAAATTTCTTTCTCGGCAAAGTTCGGAGGATCTACCGGAAATTTTAATGCTCATCATGTTGCTTATCCCGAAATTAACTGGACTGATTTTGCAAATAAGTTTGTGAATGATAAACTTGGATTACATCGCTCACAATTTACCACACAGATAGAACATTACGACAATCTTGCTGCACAGTTTGATGCAATGAAACGTATCAACACCATCCTTATTGATTTATGCCGAGACATTTGGCTGTATATCTCAATGAATTATTTCAGACAAGAAATAAAAAAAAATGAAGTAGGATCTTCTGCTATGCCTCACAAAGTGAATCCAATTAATTTTGAAAACGCAGAAGGAAATCTCGGTATTGCTAATTCGCTCTTTGAACATTTTTCCGCAAAACTCCCCGTGTCGCGATTACAAAGAGATTTAACTGACTCTACAGTATTAAGAAATATTGGAGTACCTGTTGCGCACTCTCTCATTTCGTTCAAATCAATCTTAAAAGGAATGGACAAGATTATCATAAATAAAGAAGCCATTGAAAAAGATTTGGAAGAAAACTGGATTGTGATTGCCGAAGCCATTCAAACTATTTTACGAAGAGAGGGCTATCCTAATCCTTACGAAGTTCTGAAAAAATTAACCCGTACAAATTCCAAACCCGGTAAAAAGGAAATTGAAAAATTTATTGAATCGCTGAAGATTGATACAAAGATTCAGGAAGAATTAAAAAAAATTACTCCCTATAATTACACAGGTATAACATAAGGGCAGTTCTAAAGATACATTTTTCATAAAACACCATTCATCCATTTCAAGATTTTTAATCGAGAAAATTCCCCATATTCTTTTATCGTCCATTGTCATCATACATGTCCTCTCTTCTGAATGTTTCATCAGGGTTAATTTTTCCTTTTAAATTCATAGACCATAAAGGAGCATCAACATAAACCTTATCTTCAATAACAATCACAATGTCATATTCTCCTTTTGGTAGGTTTTTAGGTAAAGAAAGCATAAGTACAGAATTATCCGTAACAGTAGCTTTAGTGTTTAATGTCATCATAATAAAAATATTTTAGACAAAATTAAGAAAATTTCTATCAATAATTCAAGGGCAATTCTAAAGATACATTTTTCATAAAACACCATTCATCCATTTTAAGATTTTCAATTTTTTTTGGAATATCTTAAAGTCAATTTTACTGTTTGGTTTTATCCAATGGTATCAAATGCTTTTGCCTTATTCCAGTATTCATCCATCTCCGATAGAGTCATTTCATGAAGTTTTTTTCCTGCTTTCTCTGATTCGTTTTCCATATATTGAAAACGTTTAATGAATTTTTTGTTTGTTCTTTCTAATGCGGTATCAGGATTCACTCCAATGAATCGTGCATAATTGATAAGAGCAAAAAATAGGTCGCCAAATTCTTCTTCCACTAAAGGAGAAGAATGATGAGAATCAACTTCTTTTAGTTCATTCAACTCTTCCATTACTTTTTCCCAAACCTGTTCTGGTTTTTCCCAATCAAATCCTGCTCCCCTTGCTTTTTCTTGTATTCGCTGTGCTTTCACTATTGACGGCATGGCAACAGGAATTCCTTCCAATACAGATTTGTTTTCTTCTTTTAATTTCAACTTTTCCCAATTCTTTTTAACTTCGTGTTCATCCTGAACTTTTACATTACCGTAAATATGTGGATGGCGGTAAATTAGTTTTTCACAGAGAGAATTTATCACATCAGTAATATCAAACTCATTTGTTTCGGATGCAATGCGTGAATAAAAAGTAATATGCAAAAGCAAATCGCCAAGTTCTTTTTTTATTTTGTTCATATCCTTTTCCAGAATAGAATCGGCGAGTTCGTAAGTTTCTTCAATAGTAAGATGACGAAGAGATTCAATAGTTTGCTTTTTATCCCATGGACATTTTTCCCGCAATTCGTCCATGATTTTCAGCAGACGGTCAAAGGCAATTAATTTTTCGTTTACTTCTATCATACTAAAGCGTTTGTGTCAATACACAAATAAATTACAGACACGAATTAAATGTTTGTGTTATTTTATTTTTTCCAGATGGTCAATAAATCCTTCCAGTTGCTCAACATCAATTCGTTTTGCTTTAATGATTTTTTTATCGTCAAGCAAATAGATTACCGGTGTACTGTAAATATCGTATAATTGAAAAAGAGAATATTGTTTATATTTATCATGTACATTGATGAAGTTCAGATTCTTCTCGCGAATAAATTTTTTCCACTTGTCATCTTCGTGTTGAGTGTTCACTGCGTACACTTTTATTCCTTTTAATTTTATTTTTTCATAAAACGTTTCCATTTTTGGGACAACTTTCTGACAATGTCCGCAATCAGGATCCCATAAAAGCAGAATGGTATATTTTGCTTTTATTGAATAAAGGAAAACATCCTTTCCGTTGGTATCTTGCATAACAAGAGGAGGAGCAGGTTTGCCAATCAGCAGTGGCTTGAGTGTTAATCCGCGATGAATAATTTTTTGCAACTGAACAGAATCAACCCAATACGCTTTTTTGGTGATATAATATTTTTCTACTTCGTGAACAAACACGGCATCCATTCCCATGATGTTAGAAGATTCGTAAGTGGAAGTGAAATAATACACGAGATATTTGAAAGTTTCTTTATTGCTTTTTGCTTTTTCAGTTAGGATATCGGCTTCTTTGATGATGGAATCAGGATGTTGAATAATAACATTGGTAAAAAAATATTTAAGTTTCGTGTGAAATATTGGCGAACGCAAAAGACGGTCGTCAGTAACATCAATGTTATCAAAAAAATGTTCTTTAAAATAACGGTAATTGAATGTGGAGTCCTCTTTTCCATTAGCAAGCAATGGCGATTTTGGAACGTCCGGTTCTTTCTGTGCTTTAAATATTGTTGTGAGAAAAAGATGCGGATAATCTTTGATAAAATCAATTTTATATTTCTCTACTTCTTTATCAATATCATTAAGTTTTGTCTGAAGTAATTTTATAGAATCCTGTCTTGTAGCAGATTTTGAAAGAGTATCTTTTTTAAAATCATTAAATTGTTTTCGTAATGACTCGGATTCTTTTTGTCTTGTAGAAATAAAATTCAAATACTTATAAAACAAAATATTTTCTTCTGATTCTTTTATCTTCATATTTTTTATAAAGTCGGATGTATCGGTTTCAAAAGAAAAAATTTGTTCTTTATCAATAATAAGTTCAAAATATCTTTTATTAGGCATTACCACCAGATAAATTCCTCCCGGATTTTTTTTCTCACCTTCAAAAATAAAATTTCCGGATTTGTCAATACGGGCAGTATCTTTTACATATTGTTTATCTCCGTAATAATTGCCGAAATAACAAATTGTATCTTTCCATCCATTTATTTTTCCTTTGATAGAATATATCTGAGTAAACGAATAAAATGAAAATCCTGAAAGAAAAATGACAGTAATTATTTTGCGAAACATAGTTTTTTTTATTTTAGGGTAGTTCTAAAAATACAAATAAACGTCATTGCGAAGGAGGAACGACTGAAGCAATCTCTGTCCTTGCTACCTGTCTGCCGTGTTCTGCCTGTGCGTCCGCACGCAGACAAGTCGGCACAGGCAGATTAGAGATTGCTTCCCCTTCGCTCCTGCCCGCCTGCCTGCGGCAGGCAGGCAGCAGGCGGGTCGCTTTCCCTTCGGCAAATTTCGGCAAGCTCAATTACCAAGATCAGGGCAACGTGTCGCAATGACGAAATCAATTTTTAGAACCGCCCTTTAATTTGGCAAAGTTATTTTTTTTTCTCATGCAATTATTAAAAATATATTTATGAAAAAAAATATTGTGTTTTATTTTTTTTGTATTTATTATTATATCTTTGTTGTGTTTTAAATTCAAATCCATTTAAATAAAAATCTATTAGTATGAAACAATTATTTGTTATTCTTCTTTCATTTTGTTTTGTCGGAACAACTTTCGGACAGAAAAAAACAAGATGTGCAGTGCCCGGTGTTAATGCAGGAAGTGATGTTACAATTTGTGCCGGTAGTTCTACGTCCCTTAGTGTTACAACTACGGGAGGCACTCCGCCTTATACTTATCAGTGGTCGCCTACTGCAGGATTGAACAATTTCCTCATCTCAAATCCGGTTGCTACTCCAACAACTACTACTACTTACACTGTCCTTGTTACTGATAATGCATCCTGCACAGGTACTGATATGGTTGCAATTACTGTAAGTCCGCAACCAACTATTACTATTACAGGAACAACGGCTATTTGCAGAGGAGATTTTACAACACTCGCTGCTTCGGGTGGCGATACATATTTATGGAGCACCAGTGCTACTACCTCAAGTATTGTTGTAAATCCAACTACTAATACAACTTATACTGTTACAGGAACAAATACTGCTACAGGATGTGCGAATTCCAAAACTGCTACGGTAACTATACTAACGCCATCTGCACCAACAACAAACAGCAACACTCCTGTTTGTTCGGGACAGACATTATTACTTACAGCAAGTTTAATTTCAGGAGCAACTTATTCGTGGAACGGACCAAATAGTTTTACTTCCACTTCTCAAAATCCATCCATCGCAACAGTAACTACTGCTGCTTCGGGAACATATTCTGTAACAGCAACAATAAGCGGATGTGGTGGTCCTGCTGGAACTACTGTGGTAACTATAAACCAAACACCTATTGCTCCGACAGCAGCAAGTAATACACCTGTTTGTTCAGGACAAACATTA
>JAZDJJ010000125.1:0-4316 GCA_043804035.1 Bacteroidota bacterium | reverse complement strand
TAATGCAAAATGATTTTGTCTTAAAGGGCGGTTCCAAAAATTGATTTCGTCATTGCGACTGCGAGGCGTTGCTCTGAGATTGGTAATTGAGCTTGCCGAAATTTGCCGAAGAGCACGAAGCAGGAAGCAATCTCTATTTCTACATGAAAAAACAGATTGCTTCAGTCGTTCCTCCTTCGCAATGACGTTTATTTGTATTTTTAGAACTGCCCTAAAGAAAGTATAAAGTGAAAGAGTTTTGTTGCAAGAATATTTTTAAAAAGTTTTCTAATTCAATTTTCTATCTATCATATTCCACAAGGTTGTTGTGAATTTAATCTTCAAAAATAAAATTCATAAACCTCGGAAATATCAGGAGGTCTGCCCTTAATATATTTTTCACACACTTGATAGTTAAATCAAATTTTTGTTACTTTTGTTAAAAAATAAATTTTTAAAATTATGAATAATGAAGCAATAACACCTTGTGCTCTTGGCATAGGGTCCTTAAAAAAAATGTCAAAAGAAACTGAAATTCTGGATGGTAATGAAGCAACTGCTTATATTGCCTATCGCACCAATGAGGTGTGTGCTATTTATCCCATCACTCCTTCTTCTGCAATGGGTGAGTTCATTGACCTTTGGGCATCACAAGGGAAGAAAAATATTTGGGGTAATATTCCACAAGTAATAGAGATGCAAAGTGAAGCGGGTGCAGCGGCTACAGTGCATGGGATATTACAAGGAGGAGCATTGTCGGCAACATTCACTGCATCGCAAGGACTACTGCTGATGATTCCAAGTATGTATAAAATTGCAGGCGAACTATTGCCAACAGTTTTTCATATTGCTGCACGTTCAATTGCCACTCATGCTCTTTCCATCTTTGGCGATCATTCTGATGCAATGTCTTGCAGACAAACGGGCTTTGCCATGCTATTTTCTTCTAATGTACAAGAGGCGATGGATATGGCGCTCATTGCACAAGCCGCATCATTGAAATCCCGCATTCCGTTTTTACATGCATTTGATGGGTTCAGAACATCTCATGAAGTAAATAAAATAGAAATTATTTCCGATGAAATTATCAGAAAGATGATTGATGAAAAAGATGTGCAAGCACATAAAGAACGTTCTTTAAATCCTTGTCATCCGGTTATCCGCGGAACTGCGCAAAACCCGGATGTGTTTTTTCAAAATAGAGAATCAGCAAATAAGTTTTATTCTGAACTTCCGTCTGTCGTTCAACAAACTATGAACACTTTTGCTCAACTTACAGGAAGGAAATATGGATTATATGAATATTATGGTCATCCTAATGCGGAAAGAATAATTATGTTAATGGGTTCCGGTTGCGATACCGCAGAAGAAACTATTGACTATATGAATCAGTCGGGAGAAAAAGTTGGATATCTGAAAATAAGATTGTTCCGTCCATTTTGCATAAATGATTTTATTAAGGCAATTCCTCCAACGGTAAAATCAATTGCAGTATTAGATAGAACAAAAGAGCCGGGAGCAATTGGTGATCCGCTTTATATGGATGTAGTAAACGCATTTGTAGAAAATAATCCTTCTTCATTTCCAAAAATTATTAGCGGAAGATATGGTTTGTCGTCAAAAGAATTTACTCCTGCAATGGTGAAAGCCGTGTTTGATGAATTAAAGAAAGAGAAACAAAAAAATCATTTCACAATTGGAATTAAAGACGATGTGTCAAATACAAGTTTGGATTACTCAAATGATTTTACTATTCCAAACGATTGTTTCAGTGCAATGTTTTACGGACTGGGTGCTGACGGAACAGTGGGCGCAAACAAGAATACTATCAAAATCATAGGTGATACAACCGACAATTTTGTGCAGGGATACTTTGTGTATGATTCCAAGAAATCAGGTGCGATTACTATTTCACATCTTCGTTTCGGAAAAAATCCTATTCGCTCTATTTATCTGATTACTTCTGCTAATTTTGTTGCATGTCATGTATTTAATTTTCTTTTTCAATACGATGTGCTGGAAAAAATAAAACAAGGCGGTACTTTTTTGCTTAATGCTCCTTATTCTTGTGATGAAGTATGGAATCACCTTCCATCTAAAATTCAAAAAGAAATTATCAACAAGCAATTAAAATTTTTTACTATTGATGCCACACGTGTTGCACAGGAAGCGGGATTAGGAACACGCACTAACACAATTCTTCAGACATGTTTCTTTTCCATTTCAGGAGTTCTTCCGCGGGAAGAAGCAATTGAAAAAATCCGTCAGTCAATTCATAAATCATATTCGTATAAGGGTGATGCTATTGTGAAAAAAAATCTTCAGGCAGTAGATAAAACGTTAGCCAATTTGCACGAAGTTCATTATCCCAAAAACATTACTTCTTCCATAGAAATTCCTCCGACAGTTTCAAAAGACGCTCCACAGATTGTCAAAAATGTTCTTGCTAAAATAATGGCAGGAAAAGGAGATGAATTACCTGTGAGTGCTTTTCCTGTTGATGGAACTTTTCCTTCGGCAACTACTCAGTGGGAAAAAAGAAACATTGCCACACATGTTCCGCAATGGGATGAAAATCTTTGTACGCAATGCAATAAATGCAGCATCATCTGTCCTCATGCAGCCATTCGTGCAAAAGTTTATGACAAAAACATTTTAAGTTCTGCTCCTGAAACCTACAAATATGTTCGTCCGATAGGAAAAGAATTTGACCGTGAAAAAGAGGTATACACATTACAAGTTGCTGTTGAGGATTGCGCAGGTTGTCATCTTTGCGTTGAATATTGTCCTATGTCAAGCAAGACCGACCCTAAACATAAAGCCATCAATATGGTAGAGCAATTACCGATAAGAGAAATGGAAAAAAAGAATTGGGATTTTTTTCTTTCCATTCCAGAAATAGATAGGGCAAGAGTGAATGTGGGTAGTGTGAAGGGGTCCCAGTTCTTGCGTCCTCTGTTTGAATTTTCTGGTGCTTGTGCAGGATGCGGCGAAACACCTTATGTGAAATTGCTTTCACAACTTTTTGGAGATGAAATGATAATTGCCAATGCAACAGGATGTTCTTCTATTTATGGAGGAAATCTTCCCACAACACCGTGGGCAAAAAATGAATATGGCAGAGGACCCGCTTGGGCAAATTCACTTTTTGAAGATGCTGCTGAGTTCGGGTTAGGAATACGACTTGCTGCGAATAAAAAAAGAGAAACCGCAGTGAACTATCTTTCTAAGATGAAAGAACAAATTGGCGTTGAGAGGGTAGAAAAAATACTTCTTATTGACGAAACCACTGAACAGGGCAGAAGAGAAAAAAAGATGCTTGTAAAAGAATTACTGTTACAACTTAAAACAATAAATTCACCGGATGCACGGCAATTGGAATTTTTCGCTGATTCTCTCTGTAGAAAATCTATCTGGAGCATGGGTGGCGATGGATGGGCGTATGATATTGGCTTCGGAGGATTAGATCATATTTTATCTGTTGGAGAAGATTTAAATATTATGGTGCTTGACACAGAAGTTTATTCCAATACAGGCGGGCAGGCATCAAAAGCCACACCATTAGGAGCAAGTGCAAAATTTTCTATTGCAGGAAAAAGAAAACCAAAAAAGAAACTTGCATTACAGGCAATTTCATACGGCAATGTATATGTTGCCCAGATAGCTATGGGCGCAAATGATACGCAAACAGTAAGAACAATCAATGAGGCAAATGATTTTCCGGGAACTTCGCTCATTATTGCTTATTCTCATTGCATTGCACACGGATATGATACCCGTTATGGTACTTTGCAGCAGGAAAAAGCCGTCAAGTCAGGACATTGGCCACTATTCCATTTTAATCCATTGAAACCGAAAGGACAAAGATTTATACTTGACAGCAAAGAGCCATCTCTGCCTTTGAAAGATTATATTTATAATGAATCGCGATATACATGGATTGTTAAACAAAATAGTGTTCTGGCAGAAGAACTTCTTCACATGGCAGAAGAAGAAACAAAAAATCAATGGGAAATGTTAAAGTTGTTATCTGCTTTATAATTAACTAATGTTACGCAAAGTTTATTTTTCCGCCTCGTATTGAGCCTTGGTTACATTGTTAATTGTTAATGGTTAATTGTTAATGGTTGTTGAGAATTGATTATTGGCGAGCGAGAGAATGTATCTCGGGAGCGCAAGCACGCATCTGGCAAGCGCAAGCACGCATCTGGCGGGTGCGGAACTCAATCTGGCGAGTGCGGAACTCAATCTGGCGAGTGCGGAACTCAATCTGGCGAGTGCGGAACTCAATCTGGCGAGTGCGGAACTCAATCTGGCGAGTGCGGAACTCAATCTGG
>JAZDJJ010000124.1:0-3294 GCA_043804035.1 Bacteroidota bacterium | reverse complement strand
AGAGATTGCTTCCTGCTTCGTGCTCTTCGGCAAATTTCGGCAAGCTCAATTACCAATCTCAGAGCAACGCCTCGCAGTCGCAATGACGAAATCAATTTTTGGAACTGCCCATAATTGATTGAGATGGCGGGTCAAAGCCCGCCATGACGAATAAATGAGGTGGCGGGTCAAAGCCCGCCATGACGAATAAATGAGGTGGCGGGTCAAAGCCCGCCATGACGAAGAAATTAAAAAATATAAAAACTAATGAAACAAATCAACAACATTTTGATTTTGAGTTTATGTTTATCATTTACTCTAAGCGCACAGCAACCACAATTTATTGAACAACTTCAGCAAATTGCGAAATCAGAAATGCAGGCAAATGCAGGAAAAATATTTTCTGCTTCCACAATTACCATAAACGATTATGACGTAAAATATTATCGGTGTCAGTGGCAAGTTAATCCTGCAGTCAAATTTATCAGCGGAGCAATAACCACATATTTTAACCCTCTCGTATCAGCATTTGATACCATTCGGTTTAATATGTCCGATTCACTTTCAGTTGATTCGGTAAAATACCATCAGGCATTAATTCTATTCAACCATCCAATTGGTAATATACTCGTTGTGTCGTTATCTGCTGTTATCCCGCAAAACATTTTGGACTCCATAACGGTTTATTATCATGGAAAACCTGCAAGCACCGGCTTCGGTTCTTTTATTCAAAGTACTCATGGTAGTGGTGTTCCTGTTATCTGGACGCTTTCTGAACCTTTTGGCGCCAGCGATTGGTGGCCATGCAAAAATGGATTGACCGACAAAGCCGACTCTATTGATATTATTGTTACCACACCATCGGCTTATCGCGTTGCAAGTAACGGAGTGCTTGTTTCAGAAATTTTAAATGGAGCAAATAAAATTTATCATTGGAAACACCGCTATCCTATTGCCACCTATCTTATTTGTTTTGCCGTTACCAACTATGCCCGCTATTCTGATTGGGTGCCTTTTGGTAATGACCCTCCACTTGAAGTTCTTAATTATGTTTATCCCGAAGATTCCGCAACAGCGGTTGTTCAATCTCCTGGAGTTATTCCTGTTATGCAATTGTTTGACACACTTTTTGGAATGTATCCTTTTCAGAAAGAAAAATACGGACATGCCCAATTTGGATGGGGAGGAGGAATGGAACATCAAACTATGACTTTCCTGACCAACTTCAGTCATGGCTTGGTTGCTCACGAACTATCACATCAATGGGTTGGCGACAAAATCACCTGCGGAAGATGGGAAGATATATGGCTCAACGAAGGATTTGCTACCTATTTCACATCTCTTACTTATGAACACATGTTTGGTGGAATTTACTGGATGGCACAAAAAGAACAACAAATCAATTATATTACTAGTCAACCAGATGGCTCGGTGTGGTGTAACGACACTACAAATGAATACAGGATTTTTGATTCCCGCCTTTCGTATACAAAAGGAGGGATGATTCTTCATCAGTTACGATGGGTGATTGGCGACAAAGCATTTTTCTCTGCCATCAATAATTATCTTAATGACCCTCTGCTTGCATATCGTTTTGCAAAAACAACAGATGCGAAAAAACATTTTGAAACAACAAGCAAACAAGATCTTACATGGTATTTCAACGACTGGTTCACCGGGCAGGGATATCCCTCCTATCAAATTAACTGGGAACAAACAGGCAACACAGTGAATCTTACTATCAATCAAACGCAATCTCATCCATCAGTTTCATTCTTTGAACTTCCTGTTCCTATTAAGTTTCTCAATAGCACACGAGATACAGATACTATTGTTGTTTTTAATCATACCGCTTCCGGTCAAAGTTTCTCGGCTGTTATTCCTTTCATAGTAGATTCTGTAGAGTTTGACCCCAATTATTGGATTATCTCTGCTGATAATATTTCAACCAATATCAAAGAACAAAACATATTGGAGGAATATATTAAGGTGTATCCCAATCCTGCACAGGAAAATATTACAATAAAAATCGGCAATAAAGCAACGTCTTCAACAATGGAAATAACTGATATTACAGGAAGAATAATTTTAAGGAGTGCGGATTTATGTTCTTGTGAAAACATAATTGATATAAAAAATTTATCACATGGTTTTTATCTGTTGAATATTTATTCTGAAACTAAAAAATCAATTATAAAATTTGTAAAATAATAGAATAGTATCTGAAAATTAGTGTTATCCACAAGCGGACGGTTTTAATTCTATCTTCACTACTAAAAGAAAAGATGCTTTAATCATCTTTTATTATTCAATGCACAAATCCGGTTTTGTAAATATTATTGGCAAACCCAATGTGGGGAAATCTACATTGATGAATGTTTTTTTAGGAGAGAAATTGAGTATCATCACTCCCAAAGCACAGACCACTCGCCATCGTATTCGCGGAATTTTAAATGGAGAGGATTATCAAATTGTTTATTCCGATACTCCGGGAATCATCAAGCCGTATTATAAACTTCATAATGCAATGATGAATTTTGTGAATGAAGCACTTGACGATGCAGATATTATTTTATTTGTTACAGAGATAAACGACAAAAATCCCATTGACGAAAAAACACTTTACAAAATTAAAAAAATAAAATGCCCTGTTCTAATTCTGATAAATAAAATTGATAAAGGGAATCAGGAATTATTGGAAAATAAAGTTGAAAAGTGGAAATCCATTTTTTCTTCTGCAGAAGTGATTCCTGTTTCGGCTCTTAAAAAATTTAACACGGATTATATTCTCAAAAGAATTATTGACATTCTTCCTGAATCGCCACCTTATTTTCCCAAAGACGAGTTATCCGATAAGTCGCAACGATTTTTTATTTCAGAAATTATCCGTGAAAAAATATTCCTGTTGTATAAACAAGAAATTCCTTACTCGGTGGAAGTAGTTGTAGAAGAATTTAAAGAAGAAGAAAAAATTATTCGCATTCGTGCTATCATTTATGTTATTCGTGAATCACAGAAAGGAATTTTAATTGGAAAAGGAGGAAGTGCTTTAAAAAAAACCGGAACTGAAGCAAGAATAGATATGGAAATTTTTTTAAACAAAAAAGTTTTTTTGGAATTGTTTGTAAAAATTGAAAAGGACTGGAGAGATAATAATAAACCATTGAAAAGATTTGGATATTTGGAATGAATATAAATTAGGACTTACGCAAACCTGTCTGCCGTGTTCTGCCTGTGCGTCCGCACGCAGACAAGTCGGCACAGGCAGATCCGTATCGTCATTGCGACTGCGAGGCACGAAGCAGGAAGCAATCT
>JAZDJJ010000123.1:0-26396 GCA_043804035.1 Bacteroidota bacterium | reverse complement strand
GGGCAGTTCTAAAAATACAAATAAACGTCATTGCGAAGGAGGAACGACTGAAGCAATCTGTTTTTTCATGTAGAAATAGAGATTGCTTCCTGCTTCGTGCCTCGCAGTCGCAATGACGAGTTCAATTTTTAGAACTGCCCTATAATTGAAAACTTTATGTACGTTTGCCTAAATCGTATCATTTAAAAATGCGACCAACCCATAAAACAATAATTCTCTTCCTATCCTTTATCTTTTTAACTGCCTATTTATCGCCTTATATATTTTTTTTATCAAAAGCACAAATACTGATTCACGATAATCTTGATAGCATGGTATTAATGCATAAAATATTGGCAGAAAGCGGAAAAATATTTTCGTCAAATAATTTTCCAATCCCGGCAGTCATGAATGGCGTACCAAGAATAGCACTCGGCTCTGGGTTCAACATGATAGTATTGCTTTATTATCTTTTTCCTACACAAATAGCATATTCTATAAATATAATTTTGATACACTTGATTGCATTTATAGGAATGTATTTGTTCGCCCGAAAATATTTTTTTTTACACCATAAAGATGAATTACTAATCTGTGGCATATCGCTTTCTTATGCATTGCTGCCTTTCTGGCCATCAGCAGGACTTAGCATCGCAGGATTACCGCTATTGTTATTTGCTTTGATAAACATTTACAAAAAGGATGAAAGATGGTACAACTGGATAATAATTTTTTTATTTCCATTTTATTCAAATTTATTTTTTTCAAGTTTGTTTTTCATTCCCTTATTACTTATTTTTCCATTATACTATGTATATGAAAACAAAACTATTCACTGGAAATTTATTATTGCTATCACATTGCTTACTATTATGTATCTGGCTGTTGAATACCGAATGATAGCAAATTATTTGATAGGAGATTTTGTTACTCACAGAGTGGAAATGGAAAAAGCAGGAATGCTTAATCTGAAAGGAGTAATCGGAACATCTCTTTTACATTTTATATTCGGGCAATATCATGCAGAGAGTATGCACTTTCCGATAATTATGTTTTTGGGAGCAGTCGGTATATTTTTCAGTAAAGATAAGTTCAGAAAAAATATTATTCTTTTATTGATTTGTTTAGCATTCCTCATCTCTCTTTCGTATAAAATTATAGATTGGACTGCATTGGATGGATTGAAAAATAAAATTCATTTTCTGAATTATTTCCAAATTAGATTTTATACCATTTTTCCATTGCTCTGGTATTGCATTTTGGGATTGTCGGTTGCTTCTTTATTAGAAAGGATAAAATACAAATTCATATTATATATTTTCATATTTCTGCAAATTGGTTTTAATATAATAGGAACTAATAATAATGAAGAAAATGCTTTTATCAATACTTTTATTACATCCGGCAAAAATGATTATTATGCTTCATTTGATGATTATTTCCAACCGGTTTTTTTTAATCAAATAAAGAAATCTATTACCGAAGATCCGAAATCATTTAATGTATTGTGTGTGGGATTTGTTCCTGCTATTGCACAATATAACGGTATTCAAACACTTGACGGATATTTGAGTTTTTATTCTTTAGAATACAAAAGAAAATTCAGAAAAATTATTCAATGTGAATTAGAAAAAAATGAATTCTACCGTTTATATTTTGATAAATGGGGAAGCAGGTGTTATGTTTTTTTAAGTGAACATCCAAAGAATAATGTCATTTCACAATTATCTATTGATACAAAAGAATTAAAACAAATGAATTGCAAATATATTTTTTCGCAATTCATTATAAAAAATTATAAAGAATTAAATTTGACCTTGCATGAAAAGTTTACATCTGAAAATAATAATGCAAATTTAAAAACTCTATTTATTTATAAACTACTTTAACACAAACATTTAATATGTTCATCATCTCCGAAATTTTTCCGCAACATGGTGGCGACCTTAAAACAGCAGAGCAAATGATATTGCAATCAAAATTGGCTGGAGCCGATGCTGTGAAAGTTCAGTTGTATACTGCAACACAATTTGGTGCTGAACGTGCTTATCTTGAATTGTCTTTTGACGGATTGAGGAAATTAAAAGAATACGGCGATAGAATTGGAATTGATGTTTTTGCTACTCCATTTACAGAAGAACGGCTTGATTGGTGCATGGAATTAAATTTGAAATATTTAAAAGTAGCAGCTCGTATGCACAATGAAATGCCTGAGTTAGTTGAAAAAATAATAAGTAAAGGAAAACCAACTTTTGTTTCTGTTCCATCTGATTATGATGTCAGCCGAATGAAAACTTTTAACCATGCAACTTATCTGTATTGCATTGCAAAATATCCGACCTTGCTGGATGAATTTAAAATACCTGATTTTTGTAATAGTATTTTTTCAGGCATAAGCGATCATAGCATTGGAATAAGCGCTTCGTTGTTTGCATCAGCGAATGGGGCAAAATTTCTGGAAAAACATTTCACACTCAGTTATGCTCAACAAAAGCAAACTGAAAAAGCGCATCTCGGTGCAATGACTTTTGATGATTTGTCTTTAATAAAAAAACTTTCTTCGGAATTTGAGATAATCATAAACGCATCAATATTGAAAATGACAGAATGATTATATGTTTTTTTACCTCAGTTTATTATTTTACTCTCGCCTTGTTTTGTTATTGGTTTAATTTTGAAAAAAAAAATCCGAGATTGTATTATGCCGGATTTTGTCTTGTACAAAATTTTAGTTACCGACTTCCTGAATCAGCAAACAGCGATATCTTTATTTCTTTCAGGATATTAAAAAGAATTGTTTTTAATTTATGGAGAAATAAACCGGAGATAAAAAATTTTTCTGACAACAGTTCGTCAGCCATTTTTGATGGAAGTTATAAATTCATTGACTTTGAACCACAGTATGTAGAAAAACTCACAGAGAAAAAAGTTGGATATTTTATCGCTAAAAATTCACTCGTTTGTTCAGATAATTTTGGGTCAGCACTATGTCTGAGTATTGTAATTCTTTTACTTACTTTCCCAATAATAATATGTTCACTTTTTAGTAAACACAGGGCAAATTATTCATTACTACTTACAGAAGTAATTGAAAATTCGGGAATGCTTTGGTTAATCAAAAGAAATTGTATCAGCATTATCTACGATTTTATTCCTTATGAAAAAGATGGGAATATGATGAGTTATATTCTTATGAAAAAGAATTTGGAAATCATTAAAGTTCCTTCTCCCGGACCGTTAATGACACACAATCGGATATTAATTGGTAATTCTCTGGCAGCAAGTTCTCGCTATCAAATAGATGAAATAGAACATTTCAAAAAAACAATGTTTATTGATTCTGTATTAAAATGGATTCCCGAATATAGTTTGTCTTATATAAGTCGTTATCAAAATAAAAATTTAGCAACACCACCTGATTCTATTGGATTTTATTCTCACGGATCGTGGATAAGAAAAGCCGAAACCCATAGTGATGATGGTTTACATATTTTTGAAACCGAAAATATTTTGCTTTCATTTATCAAAGAATATCTTGTTGCAAAATCTGGTGTTACTTTGTTTATATTTTTACATCCGAGTGAAAAGCAGTTGGAAATGATTGATAAATCCAAAAAAAGATATTCTGAAATCTTTGGTAGTATTCCTTTTCAAATTTTAAGCAGTGATGTTAATACTGCTTTTGCTTTTGAAATGATAGATGTGGCAGTGGCAGCATATTCTACTATTATTTACGAGCGATTGTTTTGTGGTTTCAAAACATTATTATTCGCACCACCTACATTAATTGATTTTCCAATTAAGAAAAGTTCTCTGAATAAGATAACGGCAAAATCAAAAGATACTCTGTTTAATCTGCTTGATAATGCACTGGCAAAAACCACAGATGATTTTTTTGTTACTAATAATTTAGAAGATTATAAATTCTTTGGATTGCCGCAAAAAAATAATTGTGTGTGTCAGAAGTAGTCAATAAAAGACAAAACCGATAATTATTATTTCTGTTACATTTTTTTTACTTTTGTTTCAAATAAAAATTTCTACTTTTGTTTTTTATTAATTTATTATGTTTAATTTAAAATCAAATCACATGGCAAAATCCAACGAAACGGAAAGTCCCTCCATCAATTTAATTGGTGCAGGAACTATAATTGAAGGCGACATCAAATCGGATGGAGACATTCGCATTGACGGTACGCTTAATGGCACTTTAACACTCAAAGGGAAACTTGTGCTTGGACAAACATGCATGATTGACGGAGAGGTAATCTGTCAGAATGCCGACATCTTTGGCACTATCAAAGGGAAAATAAAAGTGAGTGAATTACTTGCCCTTAAATCCACCTGTAAGCTCACTGGTGATATTACTACGGGGAAACTGTCTATAGAACCGGGTGCTAATTTCAGTGGCTCATGTACTATGGGAAATTCAGTACCTAACATCAACCTGATGAGTAATAACAATCTTAATGCAGGACAAGGAAAACCCGCAAAGCAAGAAAAAGCAGTCGCTTGCTAATTACTCAAAATATTCTGCAATAGCATTCCAGATGGGAGCTATTATAGGAGTAGGAGTTTTTTGTGGTATTAAATTAGATGAGTATTTTGGTTTAAAAAAATTTCCTCTTTTTACCCTCTTACTTTCTTTCTCCTCAGTAGTGTTATCTGTTTATTATATGATAAAAGATTTGATGAGAAAATAATTGCTTGATATTTTTGATAGTGGTATGCAAGTTGGTTTTGTTAATCTCTTTGGGAACGCTACAATTAATGTATTTTTTATCACAAAGATTTAAAATTACCAACAATAAAACACCAAGATATACCCAAAAGAATTTAATTTTCGAAAAATATGTTCGGGATATACTTCACATTTCTATTTTCTATTCCCTATTTTCTATTTTCTATTGGTTTATATTATACCATTCTATATTTTTGTCCGTATGCAATTCGGTATTACATCGGCAACTGACTTTGATATTGAAGAAATTATTTTTCTCGCAAAATGTTTTGATCTTGATGTGGAAGAAATTTCATCGCGGCAATTTGTTGTTGCAAAGAAGAAAAATAAAATCATTGGTTTCGGCAGATTGAGAGAACATTCTGATTGCACAGAAATAGCAACCGTTGGTGTGATAAAAGAAAAACGACATAATGGTATTGGTAGTGCTGTGGTGAATGAGTTGATAAAAAGAGGTCCGAAAGAAATTTATGTTTTATCCGTATTGCATCATTTCTTCAGTCGCTTATGTTTTAAAGAAGTAAAAAAAATTCCTGCTGTCTTTCAGAAAAAAATAGATTTTTGTAAACAATATGGTTTTAAGGAAGATGAAATTTTTGTGATGCTAAATAAAAAAGTTACAGGATAACAATGACAAAATATAAAAAAACATTACTCCAAAAAAATCTGTTACACGAACAGATGCTCCAACTCCTTCGTTGCCGCCACTTTTTCCTCTCACAACTTTTAGGTATCAATCTTTCTTTCTTGTAATTATTGGATTTGTTTTTTATTTCAATTCTATCTTCAATAAATACGCATTGGATGACGATATTGTAATGCGTCTCAATGATTATGTTCAGCAGGGATTTTCTGGCATTCCAAAAATAATGACTACCGATTCGTATGATAGTTTTTTTAAATCCATGGGTTCTGAAGGCGAACTTTCGGGAGGCAGGTACCGCCCTCTTTCTATCGTTACTTTTGCTATGGAACAGGATATTTTTGGTGATTGCTACGGCACAAGAATCGCAGAAGTGAGAGATTCATTAAAAATTCTTATTGCCCAACATCCGCAAAATATCAACGCACTAAATCAACTGGGGCAGGAACGCAACATCCTGGAATCTAATATCACACAGGCAAATCTGAATGTTGCATTGATACGACATTGCGTCAATGTACTATTATATATTCTTTCGGTAGTGCTATTGCTTCATTTCCTTCGTAATTGTCTTTTGAAATCAATTAGTATATCATCAAAATTTAAAGTATCTAAAATTGATTTTGCTTTTTTTAGTGCTCTTATTTTTCTTATTCATCCCATCCACACCGAAGTGGTAGCAAATGTAAAAAGTCGTGATGAAATACTTTCCTTTCTCTTCATTGTATTATCGCTGCAATATGCTTTTCAATATTCAGAAAACAGAAAAACGAAAACAATGTTCATCGGAATGTTTTGTTATTTACTGGCACTGCTTTCTAAAGAATGGGGCATCACGCTCGTAGTAATCATCCCGATGATGTTGTTCATTTTCCAAAAGAAAAACATTGCACAAAGTATTAAAGCATCGCTTCCATTTTTCGGAGTTGTAATGTTGTATCTTCTCATGCGTTACAAATTTGTTGGCGCCGGCAAAACAGGCGAAATCACCGAAGTGCTGAATAATCCTTTCGTATATGCAACAAGCATCAAAGCAACGGCAACAAAAATTTTTATCCTGCTGAAATATTTATGGCTGCTCATCATTCCCGTTTCTCTTTCTGCTGATTATTCTTTTAACACCATTCCCTATAAAAACTTTGGAGATATTTTAGTTTGGAGTTCTATATTCATTCACATAGTGATAGTATACTACTTTTTTATCTCTTTGAAAAAGAGACATTGGATGGCTTTTGCTATTGCATTTTATTTGTCGCATCTTTTTCTCGTTTCAAATTTTGCTATGGTCATTGGCGCTACAATGGGAGAACGACTCATCTATCATTCTTCGCTTGGCTATGCGATGGTACTGGGATTTTTATTATTATATCTTCTCGGGAAAATACGTTCTTCTGCTGAAAGAAAAAAACAAATGGCGATACTGATGATAGTTGTGCTTGTTGTTTCTGCGGGATATATCACTATTCCACGAAACGCCAACTGGGAAACTGATAATATTCTTTTTGTTCATGATGCATGGGTTGTGCCAAATAGTGTGTTGGCAAATGGTAATTCAGGTAAAGCATATATTGAATATTCACAACAGGAAAAACAGGATACCGTGAAAAGAATGGCTTATCTTGATTCGGCTGTTTATCATCTTACTAAAGCAGTAACCATTCATTCAAGATATGTGAATGGATACCTGAATCTTGGACTTGCTTATTTTCACAAACGCGATTTAGATAAAGCAGAATACTATTGGAATCAGGCAAGAAAATATTTTCCAACTCATCCTTTCTTCCGTCAGGTGTATGATCCTGCATTATCGGGAGCACTGTTAGACAAAGCCAAACAAATGGGAAAGGCAGGTAATATTCCTGAAGCTATTAATCTTTTGAGTCGTTCTTTGAAATACGATAGCACTAATGCAGAAACATGGTACCATTATGGAGGTGCAAATTTTTCTGCGGGCAATATGAATGAAGCATACCGCGACTGGAATAAATGTCTGCAACTAAATCCAAAACACGAAGAAGCAAGAAAAGGAATGCAGGCATTATGGGCACGACAAGCAGAAATAATGCAGAAGCAACAACAGAAATAATTTCTCAAAATAAATTATCTGTATGAACTACATAGATATTATTCTCTGCGTTCCTCTCCTATGGGGATTTTACAAGGGCTTCAGCAAAGGACTTGTCATTGAAGTAGCATCCATTATTGCGCTGGGGCTGGCGGTGTGGGGAGGAATAAAGTTTTCTGATTTCTTCATTGGATTTATGAGCAATTCACTTGGATGGAATTCCAAATATCTTCCTGTGATTTCTTTTGCTGTGATATTTTTGGGGATACTTATTTTAGTTTATGCGATTGCAAAACTTATAGAACATTTTGTGAAAGCCGTATCACTGGGCTTTGTAAATAAACTATTGGGTGGAATATTTGGTATGCTAAAATTCGGATTGATACTAAGCATAATCATTTTTGTTTTGACCGCAGTAGAAAAAAACATTCAACTTATCACTCCCGAAACAAAACAAAAATCTTTGCTTTACGAACCTGTTGGAAAAATTGCTCCGATGATTATTCCCGCATTAAGAGAAAGCAAACTTGGAGAAATAATGCCTTCTTAAAATATTAAAGAGTTAATAGAAAAATTGTTAATCGTTAATAGGAAAGGAATACCAATAACGATTAACCAACAACCATTAACCATTTATCAGTAAATATTATTTTTACGTTTTTATGCAATTGCAGATATAGAGAAGTTATGAGATTTTCTAAAATAAAAACTCTTGTTCCATAAAAAATGTTTTCCTTTGCAATTTTAATTTTTAAAAAACCAATCAACATGTCAAAAAATCTCGTTATCGTTGAGTCGCCGGCAAAATCAAGGACCATTGAAAAATTTTTAGGAGATGGATTTATTGTCAGATCAAGTATCGGACACATCCGCGATCTTCCCATAAAAGAAATGGGAGTTGATATTGAAAATGATTTCAAGCCCGTCTATAAAATTGCTCCGGATAAAAAGAAAATTGTATCCGAACTCAAATCACTTGCAAAAGATGCATCTTTTGTTTATCTCGCAACAGATGAAGATCGCGAAGGAGAAGCCATTGCCTGGCATTTATTCGAAGCATTAAATCTAAATGCAAAAAAAACCAGCCGCATTGTTTATCATGAAATAACAAAGTCCGCTATTCAGCAGGCACTCGCATCGCCGCGCGAAATAGATAAACATCTTGTGGATGCACAACAAGCACGCAGGGTGCTGGACCGTTTAGTTGGTTATGAACTGTCTCCTGTTCTCTGGAAAAAAATCAAGCCATCGCTTTCAGCCGGACGAGTACAATCGGTTGCTGTTCGGTTGATTGTGGAACGAGAAAACGAAATCACTTCTTTTCAACCTAAATCGTTTTTTAAGGTATCGGCAATATTTTTTGTGAAAGATAAATCAGAAAAAATAAATTCCTTTAAAGCAGAAATCCCTGCGAAATTTGAAAATGAAAAGCAAGCAAAAGAATTTTTGGAGAAACTTATTGGAGCAAAATTTTCTGTAAAGAACATTGAAAAGAAATCTTTAATCCGCACTCCTGCTGCACCGTTCACTACTTCTACATTGCAACAAGAAGCAGGCCGCAAGTTTGGATATTCCGTTTCGCAAACAATGAGAATAGCACAAAGTTTATATGAAGCCGGCAGGATTACTTATATGCGCACCGATTCAGTGAATCTTTCTACACTTGCTCTCAATGATACTAAAAATGAAATTCAACAAACATTCGGTAATGCCTATTGGAAAAAAAGACAATACTCTACAAAATCTGCGAATGCACAGGAAGCACATGAAGCAATTCGTCCAACATCCCTGAGCAACCGCACAATTGATAGTACTGATAGTCGTGAAATAAAATTATATGAACTCATCTGGAAACGTACTATCGCTTCGCAAATGGCAGATGCTGAACTTGAAAAAACTATCATCACTATTTCACAAGACAAAACTCAAGAAGAATTTATTGCTGCAGGAGAAATCATTTTGTTTGACGGATTTTTAAAAGTATATATGGAAAGCATTGACGATGAAGATGAAGAACAAAAAGAAATTCTTCCTGCAGTTAAAATTGGTCAGGAACTTGAAATGGATGAAGTTAATGCCATTCAACGTTTTACTGCACCTCCCCAGAGATACAATGAATCTATGTTGGTGAAAAAATTAGAATCGCTTGATATTGGTCGTCCGTCTACTTATGCTCCAACTATTTCTACTATCGTTAAGAGAACATATATAGTAAAAGAGAGTAGGGCGGGGAAAGAGCGCAGATACCTTGTTTTTACACTAAAAGAAAAAAAAATTTCATCAGAAAAGAAAAAAGAAATATACGATACACAAACAAAAAAACTTTTTCCAACTGATATAGGAATAGTAGTGAATGATTTTCTGGAGAAAAATTTTCCGCAGATTATGGATTACAAATTCACCGCAAAAGTTGAAAAAGAATTTGACATCATTGCAGAAGGAAAAATGTCGTGGACAAAAATGATAAAAAATTTTTACGAACCTTTTCATGAAAATGTTAAGAAGACATCAGATACTTCGGAAAGAGCAAGAGGAGAACGTCTCCTCGGAAAAGATACCAAAACAGGAAAAAATATTTATGCAAAAATTGGAAGATACGGTGCTATAGTGCAGATGGGAGAACTTCCCAAGAAAAAAGAAAAGATTGTTGATATGAATGCAAAAGACAGACCTCGCTTTGCAAAACTTCAGAATAGTCAGCGAATAGATACTATCACAATTGAAGAAGCACTCGGACTATTTAAACTTCCACGCACTGTTGGAGATTATGAGAACATTCCTGTTATGGTTTCCATCGGGCGATTTGGTCCATATATAAAGTACTCTGCTAAAAATGAATCCACATCAGGCAAGAAAGATATATTTGTTTCTCTTCCGAAAACTGATGATCCGTATTCTGTAAATCTTGAACGTTGCATAGAAATATTGAAACAGCCACGTCTTCCACGTTCATTAGGAAATTATGAAGGAACAGAAGTAACGGTTAATAAAGGACGTTTTGGTCCATATATAAAATTTGACAACTTATTTGTTTCTTTGAAAAAAGATAATCCATTTGCCATTGAACTTCCCCGTGCCATTGAATTGATAATGGAAAAAAAAGAAAAAGTCAAAGATGCTCCGGCAAAAAAATCGGAATGGAAAACGAAAACAAAAAAATGGAAAAAATATTAAACTTATTGTACTTAGGACTTACGCAAACATTCATTTATAAACTAAGATTTATGCCACTAAGTTTTTGCTTTGCAAGAGAATAATTCAACAGAATTTCTTTGTGAATCTTTGTGCCTTGGTGACTTTGTGGCAGAATAAGAAAACTCTGAGTAAGTCCTAGTACTGTTTGAAATTGTATTTTAATTAAGATTAAAACTTTCTGAATGAAACAGTATCACGATCTCATGAAATATGTGCTTGAACATGGCATGAAAAAATCCGACAGAACGGGAACGGGAACTATTAGTATTTTCGGTTATCAAATGAGATTTAATTTACAGGATGGATTTCCACTTCTTACCACAAAAAAACTTCATACCAAATCTATTATTCACGAACTACTTTGGTTTCTGAAAGGCGATACGAACATTAAATACTTATCAGATAATGGTGTCAGCATCTGGGATGAATGGGCTGATGAAGAAGGAAACCTCGGTCCTATTTACGGTTATCAGTGGCGCAATTGGCCAATGTCTGACGGAAAACACATTGACCAAATTACAAATGTGATTAAGCAGATTAAAAAAAATCCCGACTCTCGCAGATTGATAGTAAGCGCATGGAATGTTGCCGACATTGACAAAATGAAGATTCCGCCTTGTCATGTATTATTTCAGTTTTATGTTCTGAATGAAAAACTTTTCTGCCAGTTGTATCAGCGAAGCGCAGATATTTTTCTTGGAGTTCCATTCAACATTGCTTCATACTCTTTGCTTATGATGATGGTAGCACATGTTTGTGATTTAAAATTGGGAGATTTTATTCACACTTTCGGTGATGCACATATTTATCTAAACCACATTGAGCAGGCGAAACAACAACTCTTACGCGATTGCCGGCACCTTCCTCAAATGACAATAAATCCTGCTGTGAAAAATATTTTTGATTTTAAGTTCGAAGATTTTACGTTGGAGAACTACAATCCGCATCCTCATATTAAAGCCGATATCGCAGTTTAAGAGTGAATGACAAATTATTCTTTTTGAAATTTTCGCATGACATTTTCCCTGCGAAACTTTGCATTTAATTTGTGTAACTATAAGAGAAACATTGGTAAAAAAATAATTTTAAAAAATATTTATTCATGTAAAAATGATTTTTACATTTGCATATTCAAATTTAGAATTTTTGATTTCGTAACACAGAATCTTTGTGGCATAATTTTGGATATGTCTTTATGTATTTTTTTATATCTATCTGATCATAAACTATTTTTATAAAATATCAAAAACAATTACGTCTTCAATTAATCAAATTATTCACGATTTTTGTATTAAAAAAAATTTAATTTTGCCAATTATTTATAAATTATTACGAATAAATACTATGAAAAAAATAATTATTACTTCAGGATTTTTTTTATACGGATGGTTGTTTGCCAGCGCACAGCAATCCACACTTTCACCTTCGCCTGCATCACCGCCCAATCCAAATGCTCCCGAAATTACGTTTAATGAAATTTCGCATGACTTTGGAATATTACAGAAAGGCGATGAGTGTTCTTATGAATTTAAATTCAGTAACATAGGAAAAGAACCACTTATTATTTCTAATTGTCAGGCATCATGCGGATGTACAACTCCAACTTGCCCCAAGGAGCCCATTGCTGCCGGAGGTACAAGTGTAATAAAAGTCAAATACGATAGCAACCGTATTGGCGTATTTTCAAAAACAATTACCATAACTTCTAACGCAAAAAATTCACCCGGCACTTTGGCTATAAAAGGAAATATAGAAGGTCCTCCACAGGAAGAAACATTCCCTGGTAAAAACAATGTTGGAATAGGACAATAAATTCAAAACTTAAAATTCAAAACTTAAAATTCAAAACTTAAAACCAAAAAAACATGAAA
The DNA here is from genome assembly GCA_043804035.1 of Bacteroidota bacterium. Lineage (GTDB taxonomy): Bacteria > Bacteroidota > Bacteroidia > Palsa-948 > Palsa-948 > JAZDJJ01. Next base: position 13,902 of record JAZDJJ010000123.1, on the reverse strand, counting down.
AACATCTTTCTCACAATTGCAGTAATTGCTTTTACTGCTTTTGTTTCCAAATCCCAAACGGGAACAACAACTGCAGCAGTAGTTTCTGAAAATCCAAATGCTCCTGACATCCTTTTTGAAGCGGAAGTGATTGATTACGGCACAATTGAGTTTGGTTCTGATGGTAGCCGCGAATTTAAATTTAAGAACAATGGAAAAGAACCTTTGATTATTTATAGTGCTAGTGGTTCCTGTGGATGTACGGTTCCCACTGCTCCCAAAGAACCAATCAAGTCCGGTGATACAGGAATTATCAAAGTTCATTATGATACCAAACGTGTTGGCTCTTTTGAAAAAACAATCAGCGTTTCGTCAAATGCGAAAACTCCAAGCAAAACTTTAAGAATAAAAGGTAATGTCAAATCAAATCCGGCGCCGGTTACTTCTTCAACAGTTACGACTACTGCTCCAATAGCAACTCAACCTACTCCAACTCCTTCTAAGTGATGCTAATAGTCAGTCAGTTATTAGGATAAATAATTTTATCCCACACATTTTTATTTTGTGTGGGATTTTTTTTTGCATCTCATTACTTTCTTCTAAAAATCTTTTTTGATTTTTATCTCGTCTATGTATAATTAAAAATTTTATGTACGTTTGTTATTCTTCAAACTTTTCTTCAACAAGAAATAATTATATGGAAGTACTTCGCATATTTGATTTATTAGATAATTATATTGAAAAATATTCTTCCAAAAGCGATACAATTGCCGCTAAAGAAAATGGGCGATGGAAGAATTACAATACAAAAGAGTTTATTGATTATGCAACTAATTTTGCTTATGGGCTGCTTGCCCTTGGCATTTGTCGCAACGACAAGATTATTATCATCTCCAACAATCGCCCCGAATGGAACTTTGCCGATTTTGGTATTCAGATGGCAGGAGCAGTGAGTGTTCCTGTTTATCCCACAGTCAGCGAAAATGATTTAAAGTTTATTCTTCATGATGTAGAAGTAAAATATATTTTGGTCTCTAATGATGTTTTATTTTGGAAAGTAAAATCTGCTTCGTCAGGCATTTCTTCCATTCAGGAAATTTTCACTTTTGATAATATCCGCAGGACAAAGCATTGGAGTGAAATAACGGAAAGAGGAAAAAAAAATCCGATGCCTGAAAAATTGAAAACAATAAAGGACTCCATTAAAGCGCAGGACCTCGTAACGATTCTTTATACTTCGGGGACTACAGGTAATCCAAAAGGAGTGATGCTTTCGCACGATAACATTGTAAGCAATTTCAAGGCAACAGAAAAATTACCTCCTATAGATCATACTTGCCGCGCACTGAGTTTTTTACCACTGAACCATGTTTACGAACGGATGCTTACTTATCTGTATATGTATCTCGGCGTTTCCATTTACTATGCCGAAAGCATGGATACGATTGGTGATAATCTTAGAGAAGTGAAACCGCATGTGTTTTCTGCAGTACCGCGATTATTAGAAAAGGTTTATGATAAAATTGTAACCAAAGGAAATGAACTCAAAGGAATCAAAAAGAAACTTTTCTTTTGGGCACTGAATCTTGGTTTGCATTATGAATTGGACGGAAAGAATGGATGGTGGTATGAATTCCAATTACGTATTGCCAATAAAATTATTTTCAGTAAGTGGCGCGAAGCGTTAGGCGGAAATGTTCGTGCACTAATATCCGGAGCAGCACCACTTCAGCCACGACTAATCAGAATTTTTTGTTCGGCAAAAATTCCCGTGCTGGAAGGATACGGATTAACGGAAACATCGCCTGTTATATCTGTGAATCATTTTAACGGAGGAACAAAATTCGGCACAGTAGGTCCTGTATTAAAAAATGTTCATGTAAAAATTGCCGATGACGGTGAAATTCTTTGCAAAGGTCCAAATGTTATGCTTGGTTATTACAAACAACCAGATGCCACCACCGAAGTAATTGACAAAGACGGATGGTTTCACACAGGTGACATCGGAATTTTTGAAGACGAAAAGTTTCTGAAGATTACCGACCGCAAGAAAGAAATATTCAAAACATCGGGAGGAAAATACATTGCTCCGCAGCCCATAGAAAACAAACTCAAAGAATCGCCATTCATTGAACAGGCGATGGTTATTGGCGATGGACAAAAATTTGCGGCTGCACTTATTGTCCCGTCATTTATCTATATTAAAAAACATCTTGCAAAAGAAGGAATTACAGTTTCGTCAAACGAAGAAATTATCCGACATCCGAAAGTAATGGAGATAATTCATGGTGAAGTAGAAGAAAAAAATAAATCGTTCGGACACTGGGAAACCATCAAAAAGTTTGAACTGATGCCAAATGAATGGAGTATTGACAAAGGAGAAATGACGCCAACATTAAAACTGAAAAGAAAAATTATCCTTACAGCGAATAAAGAATTAATTGATAAAATATTTGGTATTGTTGAGTGAATGTAGAAATTGTTTCCTGCTTCGTGCCTCCCTTTCGGCAATCTCATCACACTTCGCAAAAATCTATACCAAATTAACAATGCCAATTATTTTATGTTCAAACTTTAAACTTTTTGTGTTTTATGAAAAATGTATTTTTGAAACTGCTTATTAGAATAACCAAATTTTTTTATATGAAAAAAAATCTAAAATTTATTTCCGCATTACTATTATTAGTTATTGCTGGATGTGGCGATGAGCATATACAAGATTCTATTGCCACAATAAAAATAAAAGCCGAAGAATATAAGAATCAAACTTTTGAATTTTATCTTCCGTTTTCTCAAAATCCTCAAAGTTAATTTGAATCAAAATGGAGAAGGAGCGGTTACTATTCCATTAAAAAAAATGTTATTCGTTGAGATAGGTACAACCAACACTATTATAACTACTCTTTTTTTGGAACCCGGATATGATATGCTATTTAGTATAGAGAAAGAAAAGAAATTTTTTACAGGAAAAGGAGCAGATGCCAATAATTATTTATTAAAATCAATGGTGTTACTGGATCAATTAAATGATTCTATTAAAGCAATTGAAGAAGCTAATTATGATGTAAATAATTTAATCAATCTCTATAATTCTTTTGAACTGAAGTTTGCTGATTTTCATAAAAGATATTCAGATAGTATTCATTTTACCAAAGAGGTTGATTATTTATTAAGAAATAAAAATTACTCATTTATTTTAATGAGAAAGCAGTGGAATCTATTAGATTTTGAACAAAATGAAATTGATAGTTTGAATTTGGAAAGCAAATTGGGACTTTTAAAAAATGATATTTTTAAAGACACTTTGTTAATACAATCTAATTGTAGTGACTTTTCAACATTTTTGTCCGATAATTGTAAACAAAATATTGCAAAATCAATTCCTTTCAATCCATCAGAAATGGCAATCTTGCCTGTCATTTTACTAAATAAAATTAAAGAATCAACACAATACAGTAAGGAGATAAAAGAATTTTTATTATTTGATAACTTGAATTATCTATTCTATTTTTTTGGTATTACACATACCATAGATAGCCTTAGCAAAATGTTAAAAGAAACATATCCAACCTCTGAGTATTTAATACTTTTATCCGATGCCTATAAAAAATTCAAGCATTTAATTTCCGGTAATCCTGCTCCTAATTTTCAAGGCACAACACCGGAAGGGAAAGTATATTCATTAAGTGATTTTAAGGGCAAAATGGTTTTTATAGATGTTTGGGCTACATGGTGCGGACCATGTATAGAGGAATTACCGTATACTCATAAATTGCAAGAATCATTTAAAAATAATAAAGATATTGTCTTTTTATTTATTTCCAGAGACCGAAAAGAAAATGCCTGGAAAGAGTATTTAATTCAACATCCTGAACTAAATGGTATTCATCTCAGAATAGATAACAGGTCATTTATAGATGCATACGTAATCACAGGCATTCCAAGATATATTATGATAGATAAACAAGGAAAAATTATAAATGCTTTTACATCAAAACCATCATCTAAAAAAATAAAAAAAGAAATTGAAGATGCATTATTAAAATAATGTTTAATGTTTATCATTTATCATTTAATTTACTTCGTGCATCTCTTTCGGCAAGATCAGAGCAACGTGTTGCAATGACGAGAATAGTTTTTGAAACTGCTCTTAACAATGTCAAGAACAGAAATTGTATATTTTTGTTTCTGCAATTAATTGCAAATTGCATTAGTTAAATTTAAAATCTTAAAAAAATGATACAAGAAAAAACATCAGTTATCGTTGACGAAAGAATAACTAAATTCATTTCCACTCAAACATGTCTTATGATTTCTACGGTAAGCCATAGTAACCCTTTTTGTGCCAGTTGTTTTTATACTTATCTGGAAAACATGAATATGCTCGTCTTTAAATCAAAAACAGAAACTCAGCATATTCAGAATGCACTAAAAAATGATTCTGTTGCCGGAATCATTCACCCTGATAAATTAAACAAAGCCAGAATTCGTGGAATACAATTTACAGGAAAGTTTATTGTGCCGAAAGAAAAACTTCTGAAAGAGGCAAAGAAAAAATATTACCTGCAGTATCCTCTTTCTCTTGCTATGTCAGGAAAACTTTGGGTGATTGAATTAGATAGCATCAAACTAACAGATAATCAACTTGGATTTGGAAAAAGATTAGAGTGGGAAAAGAAAAAATAAATTTTGTTTTGACACTTCCTTGTAAGACAGCAAACAAATCACAATTAATCTATACTGCTTTTAACGGATAAAGGATTAATATTATTTAGTTGTGTTTTATAAATTCAAGTAACTAATACAACTTTTCCTGTTTTGTGTATGAAATAAATTTGATAAGCACCATAGCATTGATGTTATCAATATTCATTTTGTTCTCTGTGATATTTCCGGAAATATTCCTGAAATAAAACTTTACCCTTACGGAATCATTTACTGCCTCAAATATCATTTTATCATTGGGGATATTATTATCGTAATAAGATTTTTTATTTTTCTGATTGTACTCTTTAAGTCCTTTAGTAAAATCCGACAACTGAAATTTCAGGACTTCTTTTTTGTTTTTCAAAAAGAAAAATGTTTCGTCCTTTGATGAGAGTTCTATGTTTATAGAATCTTTTCCTAAATGAAAATATACATTGGGAGAATCTTTGTAATCATTATTTTCTATGGAGAAACGATGTTGGTAATTCAAACAGTAATCATACCCGCTTACATCAACTGCAATCTGATCTCCATGTTCCACATCAAAATAAAAAGTTTTTATTGACTCTCCATCTTCTTCATCCTCTCTGCAAGAATAATAATCATCAACTCTCTGCACACCCATCAGATTCAACATAATGCTTGTTTTGTAATCATTTCCAATAGAATCTTTTAGAACGAAAAGAGAATCCACGTTTTCAGTAAACCATGGCTTGATGGATTCAAAACCATAGTGATTGTCAAGATAACGCATGATAGAAGTAATTTGTCTGGCTTGTTTTTCCTGAATAGTATCGGTAGATTTTTTAATTTTTCCATTCACGAGAATTTTTTCTTCGGTAAGAATCTTTGTGAGGCGATTCACTTGACTTCGTTCCGAAATATTAAAAACACCCCATGGACCAAAAGAAGAAAGAAATGCGATGATGCAAAGTGTAATGGGAATAAGTTTGATGTTTCCTTTTTTGCTGAACAAAAAATAAATGGCAATTCCAGTTAGCCAAAGTGCAATGACCAAAACAAAATATCTGTTCTCGGTGATTCCATATTGCATTATTCTTTTTCCGATAGCAAAACCAAGTAAAACAATCAACGGGAAAAGCGCACAGTAAAACCATTGTGAAAAAATCTTTATCCATTTATTTTCTTCCTTGTTTCGGATTGGATAAATTAGTAGAAGAGATAAGATTCCAAAAACGGAAAAAGTATTTACCAAATAAGAAACCCATCCTTTTGGAAGTTCCCATTGGATAAGAATTTTTGCCAAGTACGCATACAGAATAAGCAGGTAAACTGTAATAAGCGGTAGTAAAATAAATTGAGTAAATATTTTCAGTCCCTTTGGATAATCAGTTACTGCTTCCATTTCACTAAAATTTTTAGGAACTCCGGCAAGGAAAAACCATGTGTTAAAAATTCCTGCAACGAAAATCCATAACTGTCCGTAGCGTTCGCCTTTTATTTTTACCTGAAATAAATTATCAATAGCAAGAATCGCCAGCGACAATCCGATGTATAAAACACCTGCATAAAGCATGGATAAAAGAAAACGCAGAAATAAACTTTTATTAAACTGCCAAAATCCATTTATCTCGCCACGAGCGACAAATGGAGAAAATGCAACGAGCAAATGCAGTCCGATGGTAAACAATATATATCGCACTATGTCAGTGATAAGCATTTTCTGAAATTCGGGTAACAAGAAATAATAAACGACAACAAGAGCAAGGGCAGCCAATTGAAGAATCATTTTCATTCCGAAATTATGTTTTGCACGTTCGGAAAAAAAAGTAAGTGAAAGAAAAAGATTTAGTCCAAGACCGCAGCACATTACCACTTTCCATAAATATTCAAACTCTTTTTGTGCTTCACAGTTATGATCAATAATAAAAATACTAATGCCACTTGCTATAATAGCAGACGAAAGCGATAGTGGAAATCGCCTGAAAGTTTCAACAACACTTTTTGCCAGAGAAACTAAAGAAGGAAAAGAAAAAATCATAAATTTTTTTTATTGATAGGACTTATGCACAAACCTATATAAAATTTTTCAACTACACATATTTCGGCAAGCTCAATACAAGTATTTTTCGGCATTTCGGCAAGCTCAATGTCCGATGCTCAAATACCAAAACGGGATAAAAATCAAAAATAATTTATAGAAGAAAGATAAATATACACTCGTGCAAGCAAGAAAAAGCATTTAATAAACAATCACTTTCTGTGTATAATTTTCGGTATTGGTTTTTACATTAAACAAGTAAATGCCTGCCGCGAATGACGAAAGATTTATTTTATAAATATATCCTTTCCCTTGTGCGGAATAACTTTCTTTCATCATAAGTTTGCCATAAGAATCAAAGATGCTAAGTATATAATCTTCGGAAGAACTTGTGTTAAATTGCACGAAAGTTTTATCATTAGCGGGATTTGGATACACTACAAATTTATCAGTGTTAAAAGCATTTTCAGTAATGCCTACCGGCTTATATGTAATGTTAAGTTTGTCTATATAAAGTGTGCTGCCAAGCCCTACATAATTACTGTCTTTTTCACAATTACCAGAAGCAAAACACACATTCACTGTATCAGTGTAAGGGAAATTATTATATGCAAGAGGAACTTCAAAATATGTGTAAGTGGTAGTCCCTGTAAGTTTAATGAGGGTAGAATCAAGTTTTATTGTTTTATGTAAATTGTTGTCATAGCGAAAAGAAAATACAGCTGCTAATGCTGTATCCGGTCCGACAGGAATATATTTGTAATATCCCGTTACTTTCTCAGGATTAAGAGAAACAAGCATACCGCCTTCAGGTCCATCTTCTCCGAAAATACCATTAGTAATGACTCCCATAGTATCGTCAAACACAACTATATTTTTGAGTTTTAATGCATACGTACCATCGTAACTGTCGGTAGTTTTAGTAGCAGAATGATTTGAATTACTCATACCCCATTGATTCATAGAAACCCAGTTATCGGGTTCTTCGGATGCAATATCTTTCCATAGTTCAAAGTCGCCATTAGGAATTGCTATTATGGCTGTTGAATCTTTAAATGAAAGTTCATCAAGATAAAGTGTAGAGCCGGGAACACCAGGATAATCAAGATTAGAAGAAGTAATTAATGAAACAATTGTATCAGGATTTCCGGGTGCCGTCCACGTAATAGGGATTTTATATTCAGTATAGGTTGAATTTGTTCCTACGAAACTTTTGACTACTGTTGCTATTATAGTATCATTTCTTTTAAAAGCGACAATACACTGTCCTGTATCGTTAGCAAGAATATTATATTTTGCATGAATCACAAACGTATCAGGACGATAGGAAAAAGGATAACCTCCATTTATAGTTTGATTTCCCGGTTGTCCTATAAATAACATACCTTTTATCGTATCTTGTTTGGAAGAAACGGTTTCTATCTTTGCAGCATAAGTTCCCGAATAACTATCAGTAGATCGTGTTACGGTTACTTTTCCACAAATAAGATACTCCCAATGAGAATTAAAACTGCTAAATACATCTGGCTCTTGATAGTAAGTACGTATAGACCAATTTTCAAAACCTGCATTAGGAATTGACTGCGCCTGTACTATTGCAGACAACAAAACTGCAAACGAAAACGAAATAAATTTTTTTTTCATAATGTTTAAATTTAAAAAGGGTATCATGTCCCGTTTTGGACCAACTATTAAATTAAATTTCTGATTTGCCCGCATCAGGCGGGTTTGAATATGCAAATGTAAAAATTATTTTTATATGAACAAGTATTTTTTTTAACATAAGTTCTTCTACAAATCTTTTTTGATTTTGAACCCGTTTATTTAGTTACGTGAGAATAGAAAATGGTATAGAAAAAAGAAATAAGTATGGACTTACGCAAAAAATATAACTCTTGTATTTCTCTGCGGTTCTCAGCGTGATTTTTCTCTGTGAACTCAGTGGTTAAAAATTTTACCGCAGAGAACGCTGAGATTTTCGCAGAGAGCCGCAGAGGTTGCGTAAGTCCTAAAGTAATTAGAAAATAGAAAAATTCAGTTCTTAAAATGTCTGGATAAATGTTTCCTTTCCATTCTCTTTTTTTACATTGCTACTTTCCATACTATTTTCCATTTTCTCCTAACGAATTAAAAAAATTACTGATGAACCACACTCGGTTCATCTTTTGTTGATTTTTTTTGGCACAAAAAAATTACGCCTCGCAATGACGTTTATTTGTATTTTTAGAACTGCCCTATAATTAAAAATTTTATGTACGTTTAAACATGAAAAAATATTTATTTATTTCAGCAATACTGCTGTATTCAATTTTTGCTTTCTCGCAAACAATTACAGTTGTTGATAAAACAACACGGCAAACTATTCAAAATGTTGTCGTGTATTCAAACAATCCAAAAATTTCAACCACAACAAATGCCAAAGGACAGGCAGATATTTCTATTTTCAAGGGATCTGACAGCATTTATTTTCGGCATGTTAGTTATAAAACAGAAGTATTCCGTTATATTCAGATTGAAGACATGAAAATCAATCTTGAACTTATGGAAACAAGCATTTCGCTGAACGAGGTTATCGTTTCATCTAACCGTTGGGAAATGGAAAAAATAGAAATCCCTTATAGTGTTGAAAAAATTAACATGAAAGAAGTTTCATTTCAGAATCCGCAAACATCGGCTGATTTGTTGGGTACGAGCGGTTATGCTTATATACAAAAAAGTCAGTTAGCAGGAGGTTCGCCAAGTTTACGTGGCTTTGCTACCAACCGCGTTATGCTAGTTGTTGACGGTGTCCGAATGAACAATGCCATTTTTCGTACAGGAAATCTTCAGAATGTTATTTCCATTGATGCATCTTCTCTTGAAAGCACTGAAATACTTTTTGGACCCGGTGCTGTTATGTATGGCAGCGATGCAATAGGCGGGGTAATGGATTTTCATACATTGCAACCAAAATTTTCTGATAGCACAAATAAGTTTCTGCTCACAGGAAATGCTTTCGGACGTTTTGCATCTGTAAACACAGAAAAAACAGGTCATTTTGATTTTAATATAGGATTAAAAAAATTATCTTTTGTTACCAGCATTACTTATTCTATTTATGATGATTTGCGTGCAGGTTCCAATGGCAATTCATACTTCTTACGTCCTACTTATCAAAAAACAATAAATGGAGTTGACTCCCAGTTTGTTAATAGCGATCCGCAGTTGCAGGTTAATTCAGGATACAGTCAAATGAATATGATGCAAAAAATTCGGGTTAACCTCAATAAATCATGGGATATTGATTACGGTTTTCATTACTCTGCAACATCCGATGCGCCTCGTTACGACCGGCTTTGTTTAGATGCCAACGCAAACGGCAAACTTGATAATGCAGAATGGTATTATGGTCCGCAAAAATGGATGATGAACCGTTTAGGTGTTACACATACTAACCATTCTAAATTCTACAACCAGTTACGTTTTATAGTAGCAATGCAGAATTACGAAGAAAGCAGGCACGACAGAAAGTTTAATAATTCAAAACTCCGTAATCAGACCGAAACCGTTGATGCTTTGTCATTAAATCTTGATTTGGATAAAAAAATCGGAAAAAAAATGACCTTGTTTTATGGAGCCGAAGCAGTCAGCAACTTAGTAGGTTCGGTTGCCAATAAAGAGAATATTGTTACAGGCATAAAAGAACCAACCACTACACGATATCCCAATGGTTCTACATGGCAATCTTATGGAGCATACACAAATTTGAAATATAAACTTAATCCGAAATGGATTATAAATACGGGCTTACGTTACAGCTACTATATGATTAAATCTGATTTTGATACAACTATGTTTCCTTTACCTTTTACTCATGCCGAAAATAATAATGGGGCATTAAACGGAAGTTTAGGTTGCGTATTTAGTCCTGATAAAACATGGCAATTGTACATCAATGGTTCAACAGGTTTCAGGGCGCCAAATATTGACGATATAGGCAAAGTATTTGCATCAGAGCCAGGTTCTGTGGTAGTTCCTAATACCAACTTATGTCCTGAATATGCCTATAACGGAGAAATAGGTACAGCCAAAATATTCGGTAATTATTTGAAAATGGACTTTGCAGGATATTATACATTACTTAATAATGCGCTTGCACGTAGAAATTTCAAGTACAACGGTCATGACAGCATTGACTATGATGGACAAATGAGTCAGGTGCAAGCAATACAAAATATTTCACAAGCTTATGTGTATGGTATTCAGGCAGGCGTTGATATTAACTTCGGGAAAGGAATTGAATTGAAAACCACTATTTGTTACCAGCAGGGTGAAGAACAAAGTGAAGATAGTTTGATTTACTATCCTATTTCACATATTGCTCCGATGTTTGGAAGTACTCATTTAACTTACGAACGTAAAAAACTCAAATTAGATTTTTACGCAATGTATAATAATAAAATGGATTACGAAGACCTCCCTTTGTCTGAACGTAATGATGATACGCCTTATGCTAAAGATGCCAACGGGTTTCCTTTTGTTCCCGGCTGGCATACGCTCAATTTCAAAGCGGGATTATATCTCAACAAATACATAGCATTAAATGTAGGGGTTGAAAATATAACCGACCAACTTTACCGTTCTTTTGGTTCAGGTATAAGTGCTCCGGGCAGAAACTTCATAGCGGCGTTAAAGTGTAAATTTTAGTTTTACTATTAGTAACACTTTTTTTTAAAATGGTGTTATGTTAAAATAAATTATACATTTGTATTTTGTTTGTAATAAAATTTTAAAATATCTAATAAAAAAATACGATGTCTGTTACACGTTTTGGTGTTTCATTAGAAGAAAAACTTTTAGTTGCACTTGACCAGTATGTCAAGGGTAGTCAGTTTGCTAATCGCTCTCAAGCTATCAGACAATTGATTGCTAAAAATTTAGTAAAGAACAAATGGCAAGGCAACAGTATTGTTGCCGGTGCAATTATTTTAGTTTATGATCATCACAAAAGAAATTTGATACTGAAATCTACAAAAATACAACACGATTTTCACAATGTAATTCTTTCATCTCAGCACTTTCACGTCAGCCATTCCGATTGTTTTGAGATAATCGCAGTAAAAGGAGAGGCATCTAAACTCATATCACTATCCAAAAAACTTATTGCAATAAAAGGTATTCAGCACGGCGAATTAGTGATGAGCAAAGTGGACTAAACATAATATTTTTTTTATCCATAGCGTAACACGATTGGTAAATTTGGTAACATCATAAATAAATAAATAAAATAAATTAAAAAAGGAGGAAACAAAAATGAAAAACATTTTGGCATTTACATTGGTATTTAATTTTTCTTTATCAATTATGGCACAAGAAGAAAAAAAGGAAGAAAAATTATTATTTCACAAATTATCAGAAGTAGTAATAACGGCAACTAAAAGTCCGCAAGTGCTTGCAAAGATTCCTGTTCAAACGATATTAATAACAAGTGATGATATAAAAGCATCAAATGCGAAAAATATATCGGAGTTGTTAGCATCTGTTCCCGGGATTTATGTTCGTGGCGAAAACGTGCCCGGAGCGTCAGCATATCAATCATCAATAAGAGGATTAGGTTTTGATAAGGGCTATGTGCTTGTTCTGATAGATGGCGAAAGAGTTCTTGGTGGTGGAATGGGAGAGTCCGGTACTAGTGTTAATCAGGTACCTGTTGGAATGATAGAAAGGATAGAAATTGTTGAAGGGGCCGCATCAGCTTTGTATGGAAGCGATGCTATGGGCGGAGTGATAAATATTATAACAAAACAAATTACCGAAAAACCTTTATTTACATCGTTATATGGGAGAGGGGAGTACGATACATACATAGCTGGTGTTGGTTGCGGACAACAGATTGGTAAATTTGGGTTTCTGACAAATTTCAATAAAGATGGCTCTAAAAGAAGCAGGTATAGTGCATCAGAAGATGATTTTACGGGAGAACATGTGTTTACAAAATTTCAATATAAAATGTCTTCAAAAGCAATGTTAAACCTTGGTGCAAATTATGATGATTTAAAATGGAAATATTCTACTGAAAAAAAAAACGAGAATAAGTCCGTCTTTTGAAATAAACTTACCTGATAAAACAATTTTTAAACTTAAGGGCTATTATTATGATTTGAACTTTGATTTGTTTTCTCCCGGTTATTCTCGTCGTTTCGGAAATATTATTCTTGCTCAGACAGAAACACAATATACCAAATCACTTGGGGAAAAAAATGTAATTACAACGGGGATAGAATATCTCAATAGAGATATAAATATGGATGTAAGCATAGATACATGTTTTGTAAATAAAAAAACACACTTGTTAAGTTTTTATCTTCAAGATGAAATAACTTTGTTGCCATTTAATTTTGTTTTAGGCGGACGAATTGATAACCATTCGGTTTATGGGATGGAATATAATCCTAAAATATCTGCAATGTGGAATATCAGTGATAATACAAGGTTGAGATTATCTGGCGGAAGAGCGTTTAAGTCGCCTACAATACGACAATTGTACGTGTTTTTCAAGCATGGAAATTGGTGGAACGAACCTAACGAAAATCTTAAACCGGAAAAATTATGGAGCTATTCTGTCGGATTAGAACAAGTTCTAAATAATTTACATGCTAACCTGAGCATCTTTAGAAATGATATCAATGATATTATTTCTCAAGTAGAAACAAACAAAACCATAAATAACGTCAAAGTAAAAGAATGGAATAATTTTCAGAAAGCATGTACTCAGGGTATTGAGTTTAGTATAAATGCTTTTGTTTTCAAAACACTTACGACTAATCTTGCTTACACTTATCTTGATGCAAAAAATTCAGACACTGATAAACGTCTTCCTTTTACATCTGAGCATACAGGAAGTGCAGGTGTAAATTATAAAATACATTCTTGTAAATTATCTTTTCACTGGAACACAAATTATTATTCCGGATGTTTTTCAGATGAAGCAAATACTAAAAAAATTACCGACTACTCTATTTCAAATTTTAAATTCGTAAAAGGAATAACAGACAAACTTGATTTTTCATTTGAAGTTGACAATATCTTTGACTCTAATTATGGCGAACCCAATAAACTATGGCTCGGCAGAACAATATTTGGGAAATTATCTTTTAATCTTTAATCAAAATTAATTCAATAATAAATAATAAATAATAAATAATAAAGGCTTTGTGGCACGAATAAATCAACAA
>JAZDJJ010000122.1:0-4270 GCA_043804035.1 Bacteroidota bacterium | reverse complement strand
TAACTGTAATCATGCGTTACACTTTGCGTTTGCTTACAGCACAACAATTTGAAAGAGCAACAAAGCTCATTTGTGCTTTAGAATTTTTAAGAAACGTTTTTGAAAATGATGAAACATTTTATTTCGGACACGATAAAGTTTCAATAGGTATGTGGGTAGGTTCTTCAACCACACCTAATACATACGGAGAAGCAAAAGCAATTTGCCATGACATTGATGATGAGTTAGCAAAACTCAATCAAGACAAAAGCGGAAACTTTGAAAAGGTAAATTCATTTCCTGTTACTTCTTGTCCGTGGTGCGGATGTAATATGATTTCAAAATTTCCAGCAACTTCAAAATATATTTCTGGTTACACAGGAACTTTCAATAAACAAACAGGGACAGGAACTTTTGTAATCAAGTGTATTAATCAGAAATGCCACTTCATCATTGAACTCCCGATTTATTTTGTTGATGATGCAGTGTATGAAAAACAACCAACGCTTTTGTTTGCAACCGTTGATAAGTTTGCAATGCTTTCACACAGAGAGGAAGGGAATTTGCTTTTCAATTCTTTGTCAGCAGAAAAGCTTCCACCCGATTTAATTATTCAGGATGAATTGCATTTGTTGAGTGGTCCGTTGGGTTCAATCACGGGTTTATTTGAATCAATAGTTGAAATGCTTTGCACAAAAGAAAAACGCAAACCAAAAATTATTGCATCAACAGCAACGACACGAAACACGAAGCATCAAATTGAAATGCTCTACGGAAATAGAGAACTGAATATTTTCCCTGCACCTGGAATTACTTATGACGATAACTTCTTTTCGTATGTGAGCAAAGGCACATTGCGTAAGCACATAGGTTTTATGCCGACAGGAAAAACTTCTTTGGATTCCCAAATTCAGTTGATTGCTCATTTACTTTTTTCAAGAATTGAACTTTACAAAAATCTGAAACATCATTCTCAAAAACTTTCTGATAATGAAATTAAAGAATTGGTTACTTATTACTGGACTATTGTTTCTTATTATAATAGTTTGAAAGATGTTGGAAAGACCTACAATAAAATCGGTGCGGAAATTCTCACTCTTTTAAAACTCTTACATAACAGACACGACATAACCAAATTGTATTTCGGATTTAACTACATGGGTTTGTCAAACCGTACAAGAGAATTAACAAGCCGGGTTGAAAGTCAGAAAATAACAAGTTTATTGAATGAATTGAGTGAAGATTTCGGTTTAAGAAAAGATGAAAATGGAAACACATACATTGACAAAACAGTTGATTTGGTTCTTGCTTCAAATATGTTTTCAGTTGGTATTGATATAAAGAGATTGAATGTAATGTTGATGAATGGACAGCCAAGAAATGTTGCTGAATACATTCAGGCATCAAGTCGTGTTGGTAGAGATAAACAGGGTATCGTTTTCAACTTATTGGATGCAAACAGAGCAAGAGAAAAATCATACTTTGAAAGCTATGTAACATTTCACAACGCTTATTACAAATTCGTTGAACCGCTTAGTGTAACTCCATTCACGGAAATTTCTTTAGACAAAGCTTTGAACAGTATTTTGATTTGCTATGTAAGACACAAAGCAGGACTTTTCAAAGATAAAGCAGCCAAAGAGTTTAACGGTAACATAAAAGAATTGAAAGATTTTATCGGAGATAGAATCAAAGACGAGGCACAAAGAAATTATGCAATGAATAAATTAGATGAACTGACAAGAAGTTGGATGAACAAAATTGTAAATCTCCAATTCAAGAAAGCGGAAAATGCAAACCAAAATCTCATTCAGAAAACAACTTCGTTTGATGATTGGAGTTTGATGCAGTCAATGAGAGAAATTGACACAAACAGTTTAATTAAAATAACGATTAAGAATTAAAATGAACTACAAACAATTTGAAAATATTCAGACAAGAAAAGCTATCAGTGCTTATGGTGGCATTGGTTCTATTTTGGAAACAAGAGATGGAGCCATTTTAGTGAATGACTTTAATGAATGGCCTTATTTCAGAGCATTGAATGGAGTTTTCAATGAAGAACATATCATTGAAGATAAGCGATTCAAAAACCGATTGAAAAAATATTTTAAGAAGTTAGAGTATCTCATACGCATACCTGCAAACGATTTGGATGATGGAAGATTTTCAAATGTTCCGTCAGCTTTGCTTTCAGGAAGATATTTTCCTGAATGGTTTTATTGCACCAAGTGTAGAAAGTTTGACCGTTTAGACAATTGGAATGAGCATTGGAAAAACAATGTTCAGGCAAACCACAAAGAACTATTTTATCCACCAAAATGCTACAAGTGTTATGTGAAAGCACAGGAGAATAATACACGACAAAAGTTTTACGAACTTGAGCAAATACGATTTATTCTGACTTCACCAAGTGGTGATATTGCAGACATTCCTTGGGATAGATGGGCATTTGTAAAAACACAAGAAGCAAATGAAGCAGAGAATGAAAACACTAACGAAGAACCGAAAGAAGAAAAAAGATTTTTCTTGTCAAGCTTTGTTCCGCCTACTGATGTTGAATATGAATTTCAGACCTCTGATAAATTTTCTGACTTAAATGGTATTTGGATTATCCCCAAAAGAGATGGAAAGAAAATTGGTTTCAATACGCTTTCAGGTTTGTTCAATTTGAGAGTTCCGAAAAATGAAATTATTCCTAATTCAACTTCCAATGATTTATTTAAGCCCGTTATTCGTTCAAGTAACAGCGTTTACTATCCGAATATTCTTTCAAGTATTTATTTGCCTGCAAAAGATGAATTAGACGAGAAACTTGTAAATATTATCAAACAACTTTTTGAAAACGGACAGAATATAAAAGCAATTTCATCAACAATTAAAATTACCAATGGTGTTGAGATAGGTGATAACATCATTCAGAAATTGATTGATAATTCCTTTGTGATTTCTGATACGGAAATTTCAAAGACAGAACTTGAATATCGGTTTGACGAATACAGATTTTTGATTTCAAAAGAAAGAGAAAACATTGAGGAGAAATTGATTTTTGAGAAAATAGATTCATCGCTTTTCGCTATGAAGGAACTCAAATCAATTTACCGCTTAGACAAAATAAAAGTTACGACAGTTCAATCTTCTTTCACAAGACAAGAACCAATAGACAAAGATTACTTTTTGGTTGACGACAGTGATATTGAAAACACGAAGGAAAATATCAAGAAGAAATACACTTCGTCAGGTGACTGGAATATTTCAGGTTTGAATACAAAGTATCTTCCGGCAGTTGAAAGTTTTGGTGAAGGAATATTTTTTGAGTTTGATGCAAAAGAAATTGAGAAATGGTCAACGCAACATCTCGAAGTGAGCGGCAGAGCAAGTAAGATTAACAATAACAATCACGACACAGATTCTTCTCTAAACAAGAACAGAAAGATTTTAACAGGACACATTTTGCTTCATACTTTTTCACATTTGATAATTAAGGAACTTGAATTTCTTTGTGGCTATCCTGCAACATCAATTCAGGAACGACTTTATTTTGATGAGGGAAAAATGCAAGGTGTGATGATTTACACAATTGCAGGAGCAGAAGGAAGTTACGGAGGACTATCATCAATTTGCAAGTCAGACAAAATCGGAAAACTCATTCGTTCAGCTTTGTTCAAAGCCTCAGATTGTTCTTCTGACCCGATTTGTTACGAATCAACAGGACAAGGTGTAGGCAACTTAAATTTTGCCGCTTGCTATTCGTGTGCATTATTGCCTGAGACATCATGCGAAGAATTTAATTGCTTTCTTGACAGACGAATGCTGGTAGACAAAAAATTTGGTTTTATGAAACAATACATTGATGAATAGCCAACGCACACATACTGGCACATTTGCAAGCCACTCAAGCGACACACAAACCAACGATTGCAAAAGAGCCAGCATGTCAGCAACCCGAGAAGAATTTCAAAATATTTCTCCCACGCTTAAAAGAAAAAATTAAAACACGCCAACACACGGGCGACACAGACAGAAAAGGAAAATTAAACGGAAATAATAAGTTTAATATGACAGAGATAAACGACAGATATACAGACAGAAACAAGAATCGCCAGTGCATAACATTGTATAACCGCCATTAAAACAGGCGGTTATACTTGGCCGTTCAGGCACATTCAGCTAAAGCTGATCAAAATCCCTACGTGCTTCGCACTCACGGTCTTTTGAAAATGTGCCTGAACGCCGCGCTAAACCAAATTGCTTTCGTAACTTTATGGAAATAAACAGCTTTAACTGGGCT
>JAZDJJ010000121.1:0-13866 GCA_043804035.1 Bacteroidota bacterium | reverse complement strand
GGGTCTCCGTTGGCAGCATAAAGTGTGCGTACTGTATCAATGAACTGGCTCAGAGAAGTATAAGGAACTTTTCCTATGAGCGCATAATTGTTGTTTGCTGTATCACGATAAACAAAAAATGTATCTGCAATCGGATAAGATGTTTTATCCCAGATAACAAGATTATACTTTGAAAGAGAATCTACTGTAACAACACAGATGGACGGTGCAGATGGAACAATAGAATTATTTATTTGCACAGTATCAGAAGCATTACAGCCGTTTGCATCTGTAACAAGAACTGTGTAAGTAGTAGTAGTAGTTGGAGTAGCAATTGGATTTAATGCAGTGGTGTTATCTAATCCTGCAGCAGGCGACCACTGGTAAGTATAAGGCAAAGTGCCTCCCGTAGTTGTAACACTAAGGGTTGTAGAACTGCCGTTGCAAATTGTAAGAGCATCTCCTGCATTAACACTGGGAGGAGAATATACACCAAACCTTACGAGAAAAGCATCACCACCACCTCCGTAAGTATTCTGAAATCCCCCTGAAGCAATACCGGAAGTGCTCTTGGTTAGTCCTGCCATATATACATTGCCTGAGGCATCGGTGGTAACAGAATAGCCATAATCATAGTCCATTCCCCCATAGTAAGTAGCCCATAAACGATTGCCTGCGGCACCGAACATTACAAGAAAAGCATCATCATTACTTCCTCCGAAAGTATTCTGAAATCCACATGAAGCAATACCGGAAGTGCTCTTGGTTAGTCCTGCCATATATACATTGCCTGAGGCATCGGTGGTAACAGAATAGCCATAATCTCCGCCTGTTCCTCCATAGTAAGTAGCCCATAGACGATTGCCGTTAATATCAAACTTTACAAGAAAGGCATCATCCTCTCCTCCTAAAGTATTCTGAAATCCCCCTGAAGCAATACCGGAAGTGCTACCGGTATATCCTGCCATATATACACTGCCTGAGGCATCGGTGGTAACGGAATTGCCACCATCTCCGTCCGTTCCTCCATAGTAAGTAGCCCATAGACGATTGCCGTTAGCATTAAACTTTACAAGAAAAGCATCAGCAACACCTCCGTAAGTATTCTGAAATCCCCCTGAAGCAATACCGGAAGTGCTACTGGTTCCTCCTGCCATATATACATTGCCTGAGGCATCGGTGGTAACAGAATTGCCATAATCTTGAGCCGTTCCTCCATAGTAAGTAGCCCAGAGGCGGTTGCCGTTAGCATCAAACTTTACAAGAAAAGCATCATCATAACCCTCTCCGAAAGTATTCTGAAATCCCCCTGAAGCAATACCGGAAGTGCTGAAGGTATGTCCTGCCATATATACATTGCCTGAGGCATCGGTGGTAACAGAATTGCCATAATCTTGAGCCGTTCCCCCATAGTAAGTAGCCCATAGACGATTGCCATTAGCATCAAACTTTACAAGAAAAGCATCCCAAACACCTCCGAAAGTATTCTGAAATCCCCCTGAAGCAATACCGGAATTGCTTTGGGTATATCCTGCCATATATACATTACCTGAGGCATCTGTGGTAACAGAATTGCCGCCATATTCATAGCCCGTTCCTCCATAGTAAGTAGCCCATAGGCGAGAGCTTTGAGCAAGAGAGTGAAAAGTGAAGAGCGAAAAGTGAAAAGTAAAGACAGCAATTAAGAATGTAAATGTTTTCATAAAAAAAGGTATTAAATTGTTAAATTGTTATATTGTTGCATTGTTTCATTGTTTCATTGTTGAACTATTTTAACCCCCAACCCCTTAATAAGGGGCTATAACTTTTCTGAACTATTTTAACCCCAACCCCTTAATAAGGGGCTATAACTGTTTGATTGATATTCCAAGTTTACAAACGTACATAAAATTTTTAATTACACATAAATCATTGTTTCATTGTTTCATTGTTTCATTGTTGAATTGTTTCATTGATGAACTATTTTAACCCCCAACCCCTTAATAAGGGAACTATTTTAACCCCCAACCCCTTAATAAGGGGCTATAACTGTTTGATTGATATTCCAAGTTTACAAACGTACATAAAATTATTAACTCCGCCATTTATGGCGGAAGTTAACGAAATCCAATATCTAATGGCTTTAGCCATAACTTTTGAAAGGACATATAGTTGTTTTTTATCAGGGCTGAAGCCCGTGTTATCTTTTTGTTTCTTCTCCGCCATAAATGGCGGAGTTAATTTGCTTTGTCTTAATGCTCCGTATCCTTTGTGATACATCAAAAGATTTATAGAAGAAATTTATAAAAAATTAAAATCCTCTGTTCTTCTTCACCCATTCTCTGGTATATTCCACAATTGTTTTCGTATCAGTTCCCGGAGGAAAAAGTTTCCCCACTCCCATTTCATTTAACTTTTTTATATCCTTATCAGGAATAATTCCGCCACCGGTAAGCAAAACATCATTCAATCCCTTTTTTTTCATCAGCGAAAGAATTTTCGGAAACACTGTGTTGTGAGCACCCGAAAGAATACTTATGCCGATTACATCCACATCTTCCTGCAAAGCAGAATTCACAACCATTTCTGGTGTCTGACGAAGTCCCGTATAAATCACTTCCATTCCTGCATCGCGAAGAAAAGATGCAATTACTTTTGCACCACGGTCGTGTCCGTCAAGTCCAACTTTTGCAATTAAAACTCTGATTGGTCTCATCTGAGAAATACTGATTTTTGATTGCAAACGTACATAAAATTTTAAACTTTTACATAAACAGGATAAAAATCAAAGAGAATTTTTAGAAGAAATATAGATTACTATTTTCTAATTACTTATTTCTTTTTTCTATACCATTTTCTATTCTCACACCTGTCTGCAGGGCATAGGCAGATAACCAAATAAATGGGCTCAACATCAAAAAGGATTTTTAGAAGAAATATAGATTACTATTTTCTGTTTTCTAATTTCTTTTTTCTATACCATTTTCTATTCTCACGTAACCAAATAAATGGGCTCAACATCAAAGAGAATTTTTAGAAGAAATATACAAATCACCTACTCTTTGTATTCAGGAAGCGAAATAAAAAAAGTTGTTCCCATTCCTGTCATTGTTTCAAACCAGATTTTTCCGTTGAATGTTTCCACTATACTTTTCGTCATTGCAAGTCCGAGTCCCATTCCCCCTGTTTTAGTAGTGAAGTTGGGAAGAAATATTTTGCTCATCTCATCTTCGCTAATGCCTATGCCATTATCTTTTATTTTTATCTGTAATGCGTCATTATTTCTCGTGAGTAACACATCAATTTTTCCTTGTCTGTTTTCGGGAATTGACTGAAGAGCATTCTTTAAAAGATTGTTGAACACACGAAGCATCTGTTCCTTGTCAGCAAAAATGTTTGCACCAATCACATCGCTTGAAAAAATTATTTCTGTATCAGAAGAATTTTTGAAAAGTGAAATAGCATTTTCCAATATGTTTCTTATACTTATTTTTCCTTTTATAGTTACAGGCATCTTGACGAAATTAGAAAACTCGCTGGCGATGGTTGATAATATTTCAATTTGTTCAATCAATGTTTCGGTGATACGTTCAATTTTTTTATCCATATCATCATCTTTGGTTTTCCATATTCGCTGAAGATGCTGGATACTCAATTTCATAGGAGTGAGCGGATTTTTTATTTCGTGTGCCACCTGCTTTGCCATTTCTCTCCACGCAGTTTCTCTTTCTGATTTTGCCAGAAGTTCCGCGCTCTTTTGTATTTCATCTATCATCCTGTTGTATTCATTCACTAAATTTCCAATTTCATCCTGCGACTTCCATTTAATTGGTTCGTTTGCCTTGCCGAGTTTTATTTTGCCGAGTTTTTCCTGAATGAGTGATAATGGTTTGGTTACATAATCGGAAATGACGATGGCTACGATTATTGATAACACAAAAAGCAGTACATAAATATTTATGATGGATGCAAGGATGGCAGAGATTTCTTTTTCTAATTCACTTTGACGCGCAAAGTAAGGCAGGTTCAGATAAGCAAGAACTTCGCCATGCTCATTCTGAAATGGAAGATATGCAGATAAATAATAAAGATTACCAATATTTTCTTTCCCGATAAATTCTGATTTTTGATTGACAGACATTTCATAGAATGCTTCTGGTCGCATTTTTCGGGAGAGTATGCCTTCATCAAATATTTTTGGCGCAGACGAAGCAAGCAAATCACCATTTTTGTCGTACATATTTATATCAGTAAAAAACACTGTTGAAAATTTTTTCAGCAAGTATATTGTATAATCCTGTTGCCCTTGTATCAGTTCATCGCGCGAACCAAGTTTTACAAAAATTTCAATCAGTACAGAATGAATTTTTTCTCTGATTGTCTCCACGTTTTTTGCTTGATATTGCTGAACGATGTAATAAATTGTTCCTCCTCCAAAAAGGAGAAGTGAAATGAGTACCACAGAAACCAATACATACTGTATGCGGTTCCGAAACGAAACGATGCGAATCTTTTTATCTGACAGCATCATACGGAGAAAAAGCAGTATAAGAAGCATCAAACTAAAAAATGCAAAGAGACAAGAAAAGGTTGTGATTTTTGCAAACCATCCTTCGTTTTTCTTGCTGATAACAACTTGCGACTGGACATCGGTCATGAATAACAAATGATTGTATCCGCCATAGTCAATAAAAGAAACTAATGGCAAATGGCTTTTACTAATATTGCCGGTCCGATAGAATACGGAATCCGTATTTCCTAAGAAAAAAATCTCCGAATTCAAACTGTAAGGAAATTTTCCATGATAAGTAACCATCTTTCCGTTCTTATATTTTGTGTATGAATAATCCAAAAGTTCCTGAGTAATTCCGAGTTTCCTGTCAAGTAAAAGTTCAGGAAAACCCATTTCATCTGAAACAATACGGGAATCAAATTCTATATACAAATTACCTATGCGATAAGAATTATTCTTTGCTTGTTTAAATGTCGTTGTAGTTTGCATCAAAGGCAAACGCGCTATGTAACTAATACATCCGGTTGAAGTGGGGAGATAAAAAAAATTTCTGCTTTTCGTAAAAATTCCTTTGGTCTGTATCACTTCCTCAAAATGTGCAAGATTATCGTGGTTCTGCAAAGAACTTTCTATCAATGGCAAACAAGTTGTATCAAAAACAGAAACCCGTATATCATATTTTCCCCAGTAGCCGCTAAAATATTTTTCAAGTAGCCGTTTAGAAAAAAGAATTTTGTCGTTATTGTCTGCATCTAATAATTTTATCAAAGAAGTATCGGTACTAATAGACATTTCTACCTCTGAAAATAAATGTTCGGCAAGAGGATCCTGCTCGTCAGATAATTTTTGTGCAAAAATTTTTCGGTTGTCGTGTTCTTTGTTTTCAATAAATTTTATAAAGAGATGAGCAGAAAAAAAAGAAATCACAAAAAGAATAATTATTATAGCCGAAAAGGAATAATTCCAGTGTTTTTGTTTTATCCATAACATAAACAGCAACAAGCATATAGGCCAGAAAATCAGAATCATATCTAATGTTCCAAGCAAATGAGAAATAATTACAAAAAGAAAAATTACAGAAAGAAAAATAATAATAAGGTGTCTTTTTACTATCTGCAATGCAATGATGACGGATAAAATTTTTTCAAGTAACAGAAAGTAAGACACAAAGGCAAGTCCGATAATCAGTAGAGCGAAGTAAGTGTTGATAGTAAGTGCGAAGATATTATTAAACAAAAATGAAATGTTGGAATTATTGATGATGCTCATAATAAGATAATTGATTGTCCGCGAAAACCATAACCCTGCCATCAGCAGTAAAAAAATCATTACAATATTTCTTTTTGAAACAAATAAAATATCGGGAATGTTGTGGTAACAATAATATATGAGATAGAACAATAATGTTATGTTAATAAAAAGATCTCCCAATGAACCAAGCCAGACGGACTCTGCATCACCATACATTTCCGGATTAAAGATTTTTAATTCGTAGAAAATTTTTGGAAAATTAAATTGAATAGTAAAATACCTTAATACGAAAATTGTTGCCACCAGCAAAATAGCAGACCATTGTTTTCCGATTTTCTCACAGAGAGAACTACATGTTGTCTGTAAAAACCAGATAGCAAAAAAGAATCCTATGAGATTCAGAATTATTGAAAGATAAAATATAAAAGGGCTGCCGGAACTTGCCGAAGGAAAAGTAAGTGAGCATAGATAATTTTCATCTGCGGTATAAACATCGCCGGAAGAATTTTTGTCTTTATTTTTTCTTTGTCCTGTTTTTTCCGGATCAATCTGAATACTTACATCAGCATTTAATTGAAAATCTTTTTGAAAATTATTTATTAAGTATTTGTTCTGATAAGAGTAATGATTTTTTAAAAGTATTAACCCGATGATTTCTTTTTTTTCTGTTTTTAATCGCATCACTTCAAACCATCCATTTGCAAGTAGTATGGCTTTTCTGTCAAAAGAATTTTGCTGAAGAAAATTATCAACAGTTACTGTATTATCAGTCCAAAAGAATAATGAATCATGTTCAAAGATGAAAAACACAAACCCTTCGCGTTCAAACAAATTTTTGTAGTAGTTAGATTTTTCGTTGAATAATTTTTTGTAAGACCATTTGCTTGCCTTGTCAGATAACAAATTAAGTTCTTCCAAAAGATGTTTTTCTTTTTGATGAAGAATATTTTCGAAATTTTTTACAGATGAAATGTACTCCGACTGGTCAATGCTCGGAGTAAAATAAGCAACTGTAAAGCAGAGCAATACAGCAAGCAGAATAAAAAATCTGTTGCCGATGAATGTTTGATTTCGGATTTTTTTTAGCATGAATGCAAAAGTAGAAATAATGATTCGTTAAAGGGCGGTTCCAGAAATTGATTTTTAACCACAGAGCACACAAAGTCATTTTACAAAGAACACGAAGAACTCAATAAAATCAATGCTTTGTGGACTTTGTGATTTCTTAGTGGACTTTGTGGTTAAGTGTTTTTTTGAATTTTTGGAACCGCCCTAAAGTATTGGCAGAGAATGTAATCAGGAATTAAACTATTTTCGTTCTCTAATATGAAAAATTTTTCCATAAAACTTTTTTTCTTTTCTTTTGCTATTGCTATTGTTGTTTTTTGCTGGAATCATTTTATGCCAAAAAGGTTTTATGTACAGGATGTTTGGTTTGCATTTGGATTTTTTATTACAATGACTTTGATAATTCATTATTGGCTCATTAGTGCGATAAAAAAATCACAACAGATTATTCTCCGATTTATGATTGTAATAATATTTAAATTTTTTGTTTACCTGTTCCTTATTGCCACTTACTGCTTACTAAAACCAAGCATTGCTATGAATTTTGTTATCGCTTTTCTTGTGCTGTATTTCTTTTTTACTGCTTTTGAAATAATTGCGTTGATGAAGCAGTTTAAACGTTAAAAATTTCGCAGCATTTGTAAATTTGTGAATTGTAAATTATAAATTCTTATGCCACACATTCTTGTCATTGACGATGAAAAAAGTATCCGCAAATCTTTACGGGAAATTTTAGAATACGAAAATTTTAAAGTGGATGAAGCAGGAAATGGAGCAGAAGGAATTTCGCTTGCCGAAAAAAATTTCTACGATATAATATTATGCGACATCAAAATGCCAAAAGTGGATGGCATGGAAGCATTAGACAAGATTCGGAAATCACGTCCGGATACTCCTGTGGTGATGATTTCCGGTCATGGTACAATTGAAACCGCAGTTGAAGCAGTGAAGAAAGGCGCTTTTGATTTCATCGCTAAGCCATTAGACCTTAATCGCTTGCTTGTTACTATCCGTAACGCAATGGATAAAACATCGCTCATCACCGAAACAAAAATGTTGAAGAAAAAAATCAGCAAGGTTTATGAAATGATTGGCGAATCATCTGCCATTGTCTATATAAAAGAGATGATAGAAAAAGTTTCGCCTACCGATGCTCGTGTTCTTATTACAGGCGAGAATGGAACGGGAAAAGAATTGGTAGCAAGATGGATTCACGAAAAAAGCAACCGCTCTGCAAATAATTTTATTGAAGTGAACTGTGCTGCCATTCCCAGCGAACTAATTGAAAGCGAACTCTTCGGACACGAAAAAGGATCGTTCACTTCTGCCGTTGCGCATCATAAAGGGAAATTTGAATTGGCTGAAAACGGAACTATTTTTTTAGATGAAATTGGTGATATGAGTTTATCTGCACAAGCAAAAGTTTTACGCACACTACAAGAAAATAAAATTATACATGTCGGAGGAGAAAAAGAAATAAAAGTTAATGTACGTGTAATTGCTGCAACAAACAAAAACTTGCAAAAAGAAATTATGAAAGGAAACTTTCGTGAAGATCTTTATCATCGTCTTAGCGTTATCATCATTCATGTTCCTTCGCTCAATGAACGAAAAAATGATATCCCTTTACTGGTGGAACATTTTTCAAAAATGATATGCAATGAACAAAATATTCCGCAAAAAACTTTTAGCAAAGATGCCATTAGAGAATTACAAAAAATCACATGGACTGGTAATATCCGCGAATTATGTAATGTGGTTGAACGTCTTATCATTCTTTGTGGCAAAACCATCACCGAAAAAGATGTTCTAACCTTTGTTCAACCGCTGGAAAAAAGTAAGTAGTTGGTAAACAAAAAGAGTAATAGTGAAAATAGAAAATAGCAAATGGTATAGAAAAAAGAAATGAGTAATTAGGAAATAGAAAAATTCAGATTTTGAAATGTCTGGATAGTGGTTTTCTTTCCATCCTCTTTTTTACATCGCTATTTTTCATTTGACCAATTAAGCCGATCCGCAGGTGAAAATTGCCATGGTGCTCCATTGTTCTCAATATTTGTGAAAGTCATGTTCAATGCTTGAGGTGCCGAGCTTTGTTCCATCACCAAAAATCTTCTTATGTCAATAATAATAGAAATTTGATCAATATTTACAGGACATTCCTGTACACAAGCATTGCATGTTGTGCAAGCCCAGATTTCTTCAGGCAAAATATAATTTCCAAAAAGTGATTTTCCATCATCAACAAATTTTTTGTTCATGTCAATATTCTTTCCCACTTCTTCCAAACGGTCGCGTGTGTCCATCATAATTTTTCTTGGTGATAGAAATTTTCCTGTTTGTGTAGCAGGACAAACAGATGAGCATCTGCCACATTCGGTGCAGGAGTAGGCATCCATCAACTGTTTCCACGATAAATCAAAAACATCTTTCGCTCCAAATTTTTCGGGACAAGGTGGATTAGTTTGTTCTACGGGATTTGCAGATGTATCAAGCATCATTTTCACTTCGCGTGTTACCGACTCAAGATTCGTTAATTGTCCTTTTGGAAAAAGTTTAGAATAATACACATTTGGGAAAGAAAGAAGGATATGAAAATGTTTGGAATAGGGCAAGTAATTCATAAAAGCAAAAATGCCGATAATATGAAACCACCATGTAAAACGTTCAATAAAAATCAAAGATGACTCTGGCATTCCGATAAATACTTTTGACAAAAAAATACTAATAGGAAATGCCGATTCTGATAATTTGAAATAATGTGCATTTCCCGATAGTTGAAGCAAATAATCAGAAGCATTGAGAGAAAGAAAAGCTGTCATTAAAAGAATTTCGGTCGTGAGAATAATATTAGCATCTGAGCGTGGCCATATTGTCATTTCGCGCATCCAAAATCTTTTTAAACGAATCAGATTTCTGCGAATCAAAAAAACAGCACAGGCAAAAATCACAAGTATGGCGAACCATTCAAAGCATGCTATCAGTAAAATATAAATTTTTCCGAGGAAAGAAAAAACGCGATGTGTTCCGAAAGTTCCGTCAATAAGGATTTCAAGGAATTCTATATTTACAACGATGAATCCGACATAAACAATAAAATGTAAAATTCCGGGGATAGGGCGCGTTACCGTCTTGGATTGTCCGAGTGCAACACGAAAAACATTTTTCCATCGTTTTGCAAATTCTCCATTTAGCACAACATTTTTACCGAGCAAAATGTTTCTTCTCACTTTCAGGACGTTGTAAATAAATAGTCCCATTCCAATAATGAAGAGAAACAGGAATATGATATTTTCAATATTCATTTTAAGATTTATTCTGTAAAAAAAATTATTTTTATTTCTTTTTATCTTTTCCGAAAATAGAAAAATACTTCTTAGGGTGATTTTTCATATCTATTAATAAACTATCTAAACTGCCCGAAGCCGAAGTAAGTTTTTTATATAGTGCATCATCATGTATCAGCATTCCTGCAGTTCCTTTGCCTTTATTTATTTTTTCCATCACATCTGAAACTTGAGTAAATGCCAGATTGACATTTTCTATAGTGTGCAAAATATTTGCTTTTGCAAGTGTATCGCTAATGGAACTAAAGTTTTTAATAACCTTAGAAATTTTTTCGTTGTTATTAGCAAGGTTGGTAGAAATGGATTCTATTTTTGAAAAGATGTTTGAGATTCTGTGACGTTCTGTTGCAATTAATGTGTCTAATCGCATGGAAGTTTTGTCAAATGTTTCTATAGCGTGTCTGACACTTTCAAAACTCTTATTCAAATTTTCGCGTGTGTTTTTGCCGAGCACTGCATGAACAACTGTCAGAATAGAGTCAATTGACTCAATCAGTTTTTGTGCTTTTTCTTTTAGTGGTCTTACCGTAGCATCCACTTGCTGTTGAAGTGATGCTTCAATATCTGACATGAGAGTGTCGCCACTTTTTAATGTTTCATTGCTTTGTCCAAGAATAATATCTACCGCTTTAGATCCCAATAAATCAGAACTAACAATTTTTGCTACACTTCCTTTTTTAATTTTCAGGTCACTGTCTGTAATATTCATAGTAACAATAATTCGTCCCCCGGAATCAAAGAATCGCATTTCTTGTACATGTCCAACTTTAAATCCATTCACTTGAATAGGATTTGCTATCACTAATCCGCCAACAGATGGATAAACTGCATAGTAAAAATTCTTTTTAATAAAAAGATTTTTTCCTTTCAGAAAGTTAAATCCGTAAATCAATATTCCTATAGATATTGCAACTAATATTCCTGTTTTTATTTCTTTAGAAAGTTTCATAATCAATTAAAAACAAATTTGTGCAAAACTATAAAAAAAGGAAAGAAGATACTTTATTTCCTGATAATTGCACCAAATTTCTCGCTAAATGTTTTTACTAATTTTTTCATCACCTCATCCACCTGATTGTCGGTAAGAGTAAGGTTTTTATCCTGTAAGATAAAACTTAAGGCGTAAGATTTTTTTTCTGTTCCGATTTTTTCTCCTTCATAAATATCAAATAAGTTAACTTCTTTAAGAAGATTTTTTTCGGTTTGATAAGCAAGCGATTTTAATTGTTCGTACTTAATATTTTTATCAATCAATAATGCAAGGTCGCGTCTCACTGTAGGAAACTTTGCAATTTTTTTGTATCGCAGTGACTTCTCTTTTAAAAGTTCTATAACAACATCCCAATTAAAATCGGCATAAAACACATCTTGTTTGATGTCAAATTTTTTCATAAAAGATTTTTTCACGAAGCCGAGTTCAGCAATTTTCTTTTTTCTGCTTTCTAATGATAATCCCAAAGAAAAAATATCGGAAGTGTCCATAGAAACCTGCTCTGCTTTAATGCCAAGTCGTTTCAGAATATTATCTACAAATGTCTTCAGATAAAAGAAATCAACATTTTCCTGAGATACATTCCAACTTTCATTATTTTTTTTCCCGCAGAGAAAAAGTGCAAGATGATTTTCTTCGGTAAATGAATCTGCGTTTTTCTTTTCCTCTTCTTTATGAGAAGTGTTGGTGATGGATCCAGATGAAGTATATGTTTTTCCAAATTCAAAAAGTTTGAGGTCGGAGTTTTTTCTATTTTGATTATAGAGAATTGCTTCTAATCCGCTGAACAATAATGTAGGACGAAGAATGTTGAGTTCGGGGCTAATCGGATTTAGAAGCGAAACTATTTTTTCTTGTTCTTTATTTTCAGGAATGGAATTGGAAGATAACAACGAGAGATATTTTTTGTTTGTGAGCGAGTTAGACATTATTTCAGTGAAGCCGCTTCCACAAAGTAAATCAGAAATCGTATTACGGATTTTTTCGGTATCGGGCTTTGAAGAATATGGCAGTGAAGAACGAATCAAAGATGAAATTTTAATATCGTTGTAACCGTATATACGCAAAATTTCTTCTATAATGTCTGCCTCCGTAGTAATATCTGTTTTATCAGTAGAGACAGAAAGCAGTAAGGCGTCATCGCCTTCACTTATAATTTCTATTCCAAGAAGAATCAAAATGCGTTTGATGTGTGAGTGGTCAATTTGTTTTCCGATGAGGCGGCAGCAGTTGTAATACGAAAAAGCAATTTTATTTTCTTCAACGGGATTTGGATAAATGTCAATGATGTCGGAAGAAATAGTTCCTCCTGCGATTTCTTTAATCAGCAATGCTGCACGTTGAAGTACATAGACAGTAATATTTAAATCAGTGCCTTGTTCAAAGCGGAAAGAAGCATCGGTTCTTAATCCGTGATGTTTCACTGTTCTTCGGATTAAAGAAGGAGCAAAATATGCACTTTCAAGAAAAATATTTTTTGTTTCATTTGTTACACCCGATTTTATTCCGCCAAGGACACCGGCAATGCACATTGGTTCTTCAGCGTCGCATATCATTAAGTCGTTTTCGGAGAGCGTGCGTTCTGTTTCGTCTAATGTGATGAATTTTGTTCCTGCGGGAAGTTTTTTTACAATTATTTTTTCTCCTGAAATTTTATCCGCGTCAAATGCGTGAATTGGCTGTCCGAGTTCGTGCAAAACAAAATTTGTAATATCAACGATATTATTTATTGGATTTATACCTATTGAGAACAGTCGTTTTTTCAACCAGTCAGGAGATTCTTTGATTTGCACTCCCGAAATAGCAACTCCTGAATAACGCGGACATGCCTGTTTGTCTGTAACTTCAACCTCAATTTTTATGTTGTTGTTCTCAACAGAAAAATCATCAACGAAAGGAATATTTAATTTATATTCTTCGTCTCCATCCTGAGCAATTTTATTTTCATTAAACTCGTGTTGAAAATTCAAAACTGCAAATAGATCTTTTGCGACACCGATATGCGAAGCAGCGTCTGCGCGATTTGGAGTAAGACCAATTTCCAAGATGTAGTCATCTTCTATTTTAAAATAATCTTTTGCAGATGTGCCAATTTTTGCTGAAGCATCCAGTACCATAATACCTTCGTGCATTTCGCCAAGACCAACTTCATCTTCTGCGCAAATCATTCCTTCGGAAACTACTCCGCGTATTTTTGCTTTCTTGAGTTCAAAAGGTTCGCCTTTGGTAGGATGCAGAATTGTTCCGACAGGTGCAACAACAACTTTTTGTCCTGCTGCCACATTGGATGCACCACAAACAATATTAAGAAGAGTTCCTGTATCAATATCAACAGTTGTAATATTCAGACGGTCAGCATTAGGATGTTTTTCTTTTGTCTTCACTTCACCTATCACGCAGCCCGTTAATCCGCCTTTCACGGTTTCGTACTTCTTTACATTTTCCACTTCAAGTCCGCAATCGGTGAGAAGTTTAGCAATATGTTCTGCACCTCCTAAATCCTTTCCTTCTGAGGGAACTAAATATTGTTTGAGCCAGTTGTAAGATATTTTCATATAAAAACATTCAGTAATCAGCAAACATGAATTGATTATTGATTATTGATTATTTGTAGTGAGCGAAGCCGAATTATTGATTATTGTTTTGGCACTTCGTTTTCGCAATAACGTTTAGATTGCTTCATCACTTCGTTTTTCGCAATAACGTTTATTTGTATTTTTAGAACTGCCATCAAGATG
>JAZDJJ010000120.1:0-8830 GCA_043804035.1 Bacteroidota bacterium | reverse complement strand
TGTAAAATTCCCATTTATCTTTTATGTCTTGCTCTGCAAATGTCGCTGATGTTTTTAAGTCGAAGATTTCAATTCTCATTTTCTCTTTTTCACCTTTTGGCGTAATAAAGTCCCGATGAAAAAATCCGTGAGCCAAATCATACCTTACTATCTCTTGCCAATGATTGTCAATTAAACTTTCATACTGAAAAATCAAATCGGTTAATTTTCCTTTGTCAATAGTCAGTTTCACCCGCATTCTTTCATGTCCGACTTTGTCTAAACGTTTTATAAATTCTTTTTTTGACATCTAATACGATTCAAAGATAATTCATTTATTTTAAATCACGCATAACGTTCCGCGGGCTTGCGCAGTGCGGGATTTAAAAGCACTTCACTGTCCGCCAGCACAAACGTACATAAAATTTTTAATTACACATAAATCATTGTTTCATTGTTTCATTGTTTTGTAATAATGGAATCCAGCATAATACTCCGTATCCATTGCGATACATCAAAAAGGATTTATAGAAGAAATTATAGTTCTTTATTGATGGCGGGTCAAGCCCGCCATGACGTGTGCCCGAATAGGTAACAAATCAAAAAGGATTTATGGTATACTGAGATTGGTAATTGAGCTTTGCCGAAATTTGCCGAAGTATAGAACAAGTTAGTAGTTTGTAATTTACAATTAACAATAATTTTTGATATTTGTAAAATGAACGAAATACAAAAACAAATAGCACACTTACAACAAGGTAATATCAAATCTCTTGCACGATGTATTTCTATAGTAGAAAATGAACTTGACGGATATGAAGAAATCCTTTTTTCTATCTATATCCGAAATACTCCTATCATCGGAATTACTGGACCTCCGGGAAGCGGAAAAAGCACATTGATAAATTCCATTCTTAAAAAACTTGTAGATAACAAAAAACGAATCGGTGTTATTGCTATTGATCCTACATCTCCTTTTAATTACGGCTCATTCCTTGGCGACCGCATACGGATGACAGAACATTTTAATAATGAAAATATTTTTATCCGTTCGCTTGCTACCCGTGGCTCGCTGGGCGGACTTTCTGCAAAAACAATTGAAGTGGCGGATGTGATGAAAGCATTTGGATTTGATTATATATTTATTGAAACCGTTGGTGTTGGTCAGTCGGAAGTGGAAATTGCCGGAATTGCTGACACAACTATTCTTGTTCTTGCTCCTGGATTTGGCGACGAAATACAAACGATAAAATCGGGCATCATGGAAATTGGAGATATTTTCGTTATCAACAAAAGTGATCAGCCGAACGCTGATGTATTTGCAAAAAATATTTCACAACTTATTGAAAGAAGAAAATATTTCGCCACTAACACTTTTCATCTATCTGACAAAGAGAAAAACCATCATTGGAAACCTCCGATTGTAAAAACAGTAGCAACACAAAATGAAGGCATTGAAGAAATTATATGTAAGATAGAAGAGCATAGTCAATTTGCAGAGAACATAAAAAAAATATTTATCCTTACTGAAAAAGCATACCGCCTAATTCAGCAACAACGAATGAAGAATGTGGACAAGAAAAAATTACAGTCAAAGATTGAGAAAGAAATGAAGAAGAAAGATTTTAATCTTTACGGATTTGTAAAAACATTCTCATGAATTTTATATCATCGTTCTATTTTGTAATGTGTTGGATACAATCCTGATGGCATCAAAGAAAATAGTTAAACTTACAACCATGAAATAAAAATTTTCGTAAGTTTGCTCCTCATTTTAATAAGTTTCAAAAAATAAAAATATCAATTATGAAAAAAAAAGAATTAAAATATGTTTATTATTTCGGTGGTAAGAAAGCCGAAGGACAAGCCAAGATGAAAAATTTACTTGGAGGCAAAGGAGCAAATCTTGCAGAGATGGTGAATATTGGGTTGCCTGTCCCATCAGGATTTACAATTACTACAGAAGCGTGTAATTATTATTATGAAAATAAAAAAACGCATCCGAAAGAATTATCAAGCCAAGTAGCAGAAGCATTAGCGAAAGTAGAAAAAGAAATGGGTGCAAAGTTTGGTGATAAAAATAATCCTTTACTTGTTTCTATTCGTTCGGGTGCAAGAGCATCTATGCCCGGTATGATGGACACAGTATTAAATGTCGGATTGAATGATATAACCTGCGCAGGGCTTATTATCAAAACAAAAAATCCACAATTTGTCTATGATTCACAGCGTCGTTTAATTCAAATGTATTCTGATGTGGTGATGGAAAAGGCAGCCGGACTTGAGCCCGCTGAGGGGAAAGGTGTTCGTCAGCAATTAGAAAAAGAGTTACACAAGATGGTAGCGAAATGCGGTGCTAAAAGTGAGTCCGAACTTTCTGCCGATGCTCTTAAAGAACTTGTAAATATCTATAAGAAAAAAGTTAAAGAAGTTCTTGGAAAGCCATTTCCTGAAGATGCAAAAGAACAATTATGGGGCGCTATTGCAGCAGTATTTCAAAGTTGGAACGGCAAGCGTGCTATCTCTTATCGCAAGATAGAAAACATTCCCGATGCGTGGGGTACAGCAGTGAATGTACAATCTATGGTATTTGGAAATATGGGTGATACATCAGCCACAGGTGTTGCTTTTACCCGCAATCCCGCTACAGGTGAAAATTATTTTTATGGCGAATGGCTATCAAATGCTCAAGGCGAAGATGTTGTTGCAGGTATCCGCACCCCAAATCCTATCAATGAGATTGGCAAGAACGAACATACTAAACATCTTCTTTCACTTGAAAAAGCAATGCCCGTTGTTTACAAGCAACTACACGATATTCAACGAAAATTAGAAAAGCATTATCGCAATATGCTTGATATTGAATTTACTATTCAAGATAAAAAATTGTATATGTTGCAATGTCGTGTTGGCAAACGCAATGGTCCTGCTGCTGTTAAAATGGCTTTGGATATGTTATCAGAAAAACTTATCAGCAAAGAAGAAGCCATCTTGCGTGTTGACCCTTCGCAATTAGATGAACTGCTTCATCCTATTATAGATCCTGCAGCAGAAAAAAATAATAAGCCCATCGCAAAAGGATTACCCGCAGGTCCCGGTGGTGCTTTCGGTCATATTGTTTTTAACTCTGCTGATGCTGTGGCTTGGGCAAAGAAAGGAAAAAAAGTTATTTTAGTTCGTGAAGAAACTAACCCTGAAGATATTGAAGGTATGCGTGCTGCACAAGCTATTTTAACTGCACGTGGCGGTATGACGAGTCACGCTGCATTAGTTGCTCGTGGTTGGGGAAAATGTTGTGTGGTTGGAGCGGGTACTTTGAAAATAGATGCTCATAAAAAAACATTATCTGTAGATTCATTAGTTCTTAATGAAGGCAGTGTAATATCTATCAATGGAAGCAAAGGATATATCTATAACGGAGAAATGCCAATGAAAAAAGCAGCCGAAGATAATCCTAATTTTCTTGCATTCATGAAAATTTGTGATAGCATCCGTAAATTAAAAATACGAACAAATGCAGAAACACCCGGCGATGCTGCAAAAGCAATAGCATTTGGTGCCGAAGGGATTGGTCTCTTCCGTACAGAACACATGTTTTATGGTAATCATTCTGAAGAACCGCTTTTTCTTTTGCGAAAGATGATTATTTCTAAAACAGAAGCCGAAAGAAGAAAAGCATTAAACGAATTGTTTCCGTTTGTAAAAAAGGATGTTAAAGACGTAATGAAAGTGATGGACGGATTGCCTGTAACATTTCGCACATTAGATCCTCCGCTACATGAATTTGTTCCTACCAATAAAACAGAACGCGAAAAGATTGCTAAAAGTTTAGGTGTTACTACCGAAGAATTTAATAAACGCGCTGAAGCCCTTCACGAAAACAATCCAATGATGGGGCATAGAGGAGTGCGTCTTGGAATCACGTATCCTGAAATTAGCGAGATGCAAGTACGTGCTATCTTTGAAGCAGCAGCAGAACTGATAAAAGAAAAGAAAAATCCATTCCCCGAAATAATGATACCTGTTACTTGTGCTGATACAGAATTAAAAAATCAATATGATATTATTTATCGCGTTTATCGCGAAGTGCTTGATAAATTCAAACTTAAGACCATTGCTCATCTTATCGGTACTATGATTGAAATTCCACGTGCAGCATTAACAGCCGATAAAATTGCAAACATATCTCAGTTCTTTTCGTTTGGCACAAACGATCTTACACAAATGACTTATGGATTTTCAAGAGATGATATTGGTTCTTTCTTACCTGAATATATTGATAAAAAAATTCTTCCCGAAGACCCTTTTAATGTATTAGATCAAGAAGGCGTTGGAATGTTGATGAAGATAGCCGTAGAAAAAGGACGCAAAGTTCGTAAGGATTTAAAGATCGGTATCTGTGGAGAGCATGGTGGCGAACCGTCATCTGTAGAATTTTGTCATACTCTTGGTTTTAGTTACGTGAGTTGTTCGCCTTTTCGTGTGCCTATTGCACGATTAGCAGCGGCACAAGCAGTGATTAAATACCGGCAGTAAGCAGCAGTAGTGGCAGTAGATTAAACTCGGAACAATCTTGTGAGACCAAACACTTGATAACTCTTTGATTTTAATTCGTGTCAGCAATAATCCGAACAGATTTATTTATTCAGTATAAGTTTTTTAGTAATGCTTTTATTTTCGGTTCTTATTTCAACAAAATAAATTCCATTGGATTGGTCAGCCAGATTGATTTTTATTTTCTTTGGCACAGAAATGTTATCTGTAACATTAGCAATTACTTCTCCAACAAGATTGCACACTTTTATATTCACTTTACCTAAATCAAATATACTGAAATTCACAAAAATATTTTCGTCAGATGGATTAGGAAAAATGCTAATGATGTTATCCAAATTTAATTCATTAACTCCGGGAAGACCGGTAACATTTATATCATCCACATACAAATTATTTTCATAATCGCAGATGTGTTGGAACTTAATCAGTGCATTAGTAGCAGAAGCATAAGCAGTAAGCGAAATTGTTTCAAGTCGCCATTGCGAAGCAGTTGGAACAAATGCCCTAAGTGTGTCAAACTGTGGAGTAGCAGTTATTAGTTGCGTATGATACTTATTATATAAAGAAGTCCATGTTACTCCGCAATCTGTTGAAATATATACTTTCAATGTATCAGATCCAAAATAGGTGGTTGGATCAGAATACATCTGATAAGCAACCTGAAATGTGGCAGAAGGATTTTGAACAGATGCAATGTTCAATGGAGGTGTTGTCAGTTCATCAATATGTTTATTTCCTTTATCATAATTATAGTTGTCCATAAACATACTGGCGGTTCCGGTTTTTGCAGCAGTAGTGGTGCGTGTCCATGTGATACTGCCTGCATCAGGGTTATTCAGTGCCCATCCACTTGGAGGAAATGTAGTGTTTTCAAGTCCTTCGGCAAATGGTATTTGTTGCGCACTTGCTGAAGCATTAAATGTGCTTGTTGTCTGATCATTACTCGTATTTCCATCTGTAGAACCATTAGGACTACTTGTTGAACTTGTGAAAGTATGAGTGCCTCCTGTCGTAGTCATAGAAGGCAATGTAACATTTACTGATTGTCCTGAAGCAAGTGAGCCGGTCCAATTAAAAGTTTGATTTGAGAGAGCATCTATTTTATAATTGATGGTACAGGAAGTAAGCGGGTTTGTTCCAAAGTTTTGAAGTTTGATAATGGGAGTAAAAGTAGTGTTGCACACTATGCCGTTTGGAGTAATAATAGATGCGGCACCTGCATCTATTGCTATATTAGAAGCACAATTGGTAGCAGCAGAAGTCAGAAGTCCGCTACGGGGACCATTGAGAGCGGCTATCATTCTTGCTTTTTGCCCGGCAGTAAACATAAACATACAAGCATCATCCTGATAGTCCATGTAATTCATAAATAAATCACCATTAGGACCATTACTACAGCTGACATGCGGAAATGAAGTGCATCCAAAATTAGGTCCTTGCTGGGGTGGAGTATCAGCAACATTATCACTTGCGCAATTGCCATTAGCCCATGGGTGATCAAGATTTAACCAATGTCCGATTTCATGAGTAGCAGATCTTCCTAAATCATATTCAGGATCTATAGGAGGACCGGGGAGAGAAGTATAATGTAATGCTACGCCATCACGTTCAGGAGGAAGTGCACCCGGAGGTGCAGTATATCCCAAAATTCCACCACTCAAATTGCATATCCAAATATTCAAATATTTAGTATTATTCCATGTAGTAGAACCACCCATATTATCAAATTTTACTGCATCATTATTTGGATTAAATGCAGAAACCGTAGTTGATTTTCTTATTATTCCTGTTGTGTTTGCACCTTGTGGATTCTTTGTAGCAAGGCAAAATTGTATTTCGCAATCAGCAACTAATGGTTGAAAAACTGCAGGTGTTTTGTTCCAGTCAGTATTTTGTTTGCGATAATCCTTGTTTAGCCGGTCAAGTTGCTGATTAATGTAAGTGTCAGGAATATTTTGGTTAGCGCCATTATAAACCACATGCACAACAACAGGAATTGTAATCACAGCATTAGTAACAGGTGGAGAATTTTTTAACCATGCTTGTATATCGGCTTCTATTTTTGCCATACGAGCTTCAAGACCAGGATCTTGTTGTTTTAGTAATTCAATGTATTCTGTGGTGCCACATCTTTTAGCACCAGATGAATTTACGCTTTGTGCATAAATGTTTTGATAAGCAAGAGTAGCAAAACATACTATTGAAATAAGAAGATTTTTTTTCATTAAAAAAGATTTTAGTGAGACATTATTGATTATTATTATAGGACTTATACAGTAATTCGTTTCTTCCCGCAGATAACGCAGATTTACACAGAATAGAATTATATTTTCTGCAATTATCCGCGAGAGAAATATTCTTTATTCAACAATCACTTTTCTATTGGCTATTCCGTTTTCAGTAATGATTCTTAAAATGTAGATACCTTTAGCAACAGAAGAAAGGTCTATCGTTTTTGAATACTCACTACCAGAAAATTTATTATTTACATCAGAAAAAATTGTTTGTCCTACTAACGATGTTAAATCAATCTCAATGTTCTGCATTGAATTACTATTGAACGAAATATTTAATTGATTTTCTGTTGGATTAGGATAAACATTCAAAGTAGATGATAATTCTATATCTTCTTCTACTCCTGGAAGAGTAAGCGGATAAATATTAACAAGAGCTTTATGATTAGAAACAGAGCCAATAAATCCACCGGCATTGAAATTATCTACATCATAATAACTACTGGGAGCTTTATTACCAAATCCCCAGTTCATATGAAACTTACCTGAAGCATCATAACCATCACATATCCAGGAATGCCCTCCCATAGCACTACATGTACCACCATATATCACAGGACGTTTTTTGTCAAGATTACTTTTTAGCAGAGTTGCCCAGTTACCTGAATACTGAGTTCGGTATAATTTTTGCATAGAAGAATGATATTTGAAATGTTCTACCATACCTGTTACTGCATATTGTGAATCACTAAGTGAAACATTAGCTCCGTATTGCATATTAACAACCACGCCACAATGATACATAAGTGTAGCTATCGCACTATTTGCCGCAGTTGGTATATCTACCATTTGGCTCCATTGATACGTAGTTGCACCGGGATTTACAATTCTGCCATCGTGAGTAGAAGTATGAGAACCCACACCTGTAATCGGCCATTTATAATAATACATAACCTGAGACATAGAAGTAGCTACACAGCCTGTTAAAGCATGTCCATTACTACCGGCGGGACCACCTGAAGCAGCAGGACACATATCATTGTAAGGAGATATTTGATCCCATTTGCTGGTAAGCAGAGGACCTACTGCCAAAACATTTTTTGCAGAATTCAAAACAAACGATGTTGAAAGATAATGTTCCCATTGTGTTGTACTTTCACTATTCGCTGTTAATTTGTTTTCGCGTACATAAATAATTCCTTCTTTATATTGTTGCATCCACTCCTGAAAAACTTCTGGCTGATCAATATCGCTGTATGCACCTTCTAATGAATAACCAATGATGGGAGTAGTAGCATTCTCTGCCGAAACAATAACAAATCCTTTTTCACCGAAATTAAATATATAATAAACAGGATTTGACAGAGCATCAGAAACAGTAAATGTTTCTGTTACAGCAATATTATTAAATGCAACAATATTACCCGTGTTAACTTTTTCATAATAACAGTTTAACGCCACCGTCTGAGCATTATTAATATCAACTTGTTTAGCATAAATGCTAAGATTCCCAATGCTCATAAGAAATGTACTTAAAATAATGTACGTTTTTTTCATATATATATAAGGATTAAAGATTGCATAGTTAAAGATAATTTCTTTCTCATTTGTCTTGAAAAATATTAATAATAGGACTTACGCAAACCTATCTGCCGTGTTCGGCACAGGCAGATCCGTATCGTCATTGCGACTGCGAGGCACGAAGCAGGAAGCAATCTTCATTTCTACATGAAAAAATAGATTACTTCGATCATTCCTCCTACACAATGACATCAGTGCGTAAGTCCTATAATAATTTCTTTCTCTCATAAAAAGTCGTATTAGGGTCTATTAATAATAATCTTCTTTGTTATATTGCCTTCATCGGTTTTAACTTCTATCAGATAAATTCCATCGGGATTATTGTTCATATCAAGTTTGATTTCTCTACCTGACGGAACTATAATTTTTTTAGAAAGCACTGCTTCGCCAATTGCATTATAAATAGTAACATCTATGGAATTTATATTCGGCAAATCAACATGCATAAATATATTGCCATCAGAGGGATTGGGATAAAA